>NZ_JAUBTI010000059.1:0-42995 GCF_036702415.1 Microcoleus sp. D3_18a_C4
CCGTCCTTTTTGGACGGGCGGGACGCCCATCCCACAATAACAATTAAAATTGTAAGTTATTTAATTCGCGATCCTAAAGGGGGTGAACAACTCCGATTTCGCAGCCACGATGCGGATCTAAACAATATAGCGCATCCAAACAGAAGCCCACATGGCGAAAAAGACCTCGTATTACGACTACCTGCGCCAAGAAATGACCGATATGGTCGAGCAACTGGAGCTAACCGATCTTTGCAAACAGTCGCTCAAAAGTCGCTGGCTCGATCAATTGGTTTGGGCGGATAAGAAAGCCGAACAATGCCGTCGCTGGCACTATCGCTTGCGCCTGACGACGATCGTCGGTGGTGTACTGTTGCCGGCCCTAGTTGCAATTAACTTTCAACTGGGCAATCCACGGGACAAAGATAAGGAATACTTTCGCATTTGGTTTTCTTACGTCCCGTTTGTCTTGAGCCAAATTATCGCAGTCAGTGCGGCAACGGAAGAATTTTTGCGCTTTGGCGATCGCTGGCGCGACTACCGACAACTAGCCGAAGACCTCAAATCAGAAGGCTGGCAATACCTGCAATTGAGCGGCCCCTATCGCTACAAAACCCACGAAGAAGACGATAGTCCGCCTCCCCTGTCGGGCAGTGGGATGTCCGAAGTCAGCGTCGAAGACTCGAAAGCCCTCAAACCCCGGACCCAGAACAACGAATCTACAACCCACCAAGATGTCTATACCCTGTTTGCAGGTCGGGTCGAAAGCTTGATTAAGAATGACGTACAAAACTATATCACGGCGTTGCAGCAAAAACAGGCTAAGGAGCAAGAGCAAATCAAGCAAATCCTGAAAACCGTCGAGAATGTTTCCACCGATAAAACCTTGTTTGCAAAGCCCACTCCTGGGCCTCAACAGCCGCCTTACGGGGCTGCCAACCCGCCTCACAATGGCTTTGAAGCAATGGGAATCCCAGCGCAACCTGCGACGTTCAACGCTCCAGGGCAACCCTCGATCGCACCAGTCCCCCCTCAGAATACCGCGATGCCGCAAACCGCGTTCGCCCAACATCCCGCCGCCTTTGCACCCCCACCCGCACCGAGTGCGCCAATGCCTCAGCCGACTGTGGCCCAGCCGGAGGTCGCGTTTGCGCCTCCACCGGCACCGACGCAAATGGCTTTTGCCCAGCCGGCTGCCGCGTTTGCAGCAGCCCCCTCTGCCAGCGCTGCGGTGCAGCAAACCGCGATCGCCGACCTGAATGCTCGCATCCTCGCCTCCACCCTCAAACTGCAGGGAATGTCTACGGCCGACGGCCCGGATGGCGACAACAACGCCTCCGCCTGGACGGTCAACAAAGTCATGCAGGATGCAGGCCTCAGCCCACTTGGCGACAATCCCAATGACGTTCCCGCAGTCCTGGACGCGCTCAAACAAGGGCGAGCACAACTGGTGTCGAGAGAATCGGCGAAAGCGGGCGATTTGGTGGTTGCGGATGGAGAAGCACACATTGGGATTGGACTGACCGATGGTTGCAGTCGAGTCCTCTCCAACTCATCCTCTAAAGCTTGCTTTGGGTGGGAAAGCGATACGGATTTTGACGGCTCCTACGGTGGACAGAGTACCATTTACCGCCTGAAAACTTAAAAGTTGAAAGTTGAAACTAGGGGCGCACGGCCGTGCGCCCCTAGGTTGAGAGTTAATCATGCTGACTCGATTGAGTATCCGAAATCCGGGACTGAATGCTGTTAATCAACCTCAGATGTACCGATACTTTTTTGCTAACATTTGCTAACAAATACATAAGTTGAGATCATATCTCAACCAAGGCGTATCAACCGATGCCCGTAGAAATTTCTACAAGCACTTATATTCTTGCCTTCAGCTTGGTTATCGCTTACAGCTCTTAGCCAATCTGATTATTTGCTTTGATAATGTAGAGGCAACTTATTTATATAGCGGTTGCGTACTACCAAGGTTTTTCACCTACATCTGAGTGGCTAAATTCATTCTATATGACATGAAGACAAGAAGGCAAATGTAAGTGATTGTTAGCAAATGTCAGAAAAAGTCTTACTGTTAATCAACCCTCTAACAGGACATCCCGATGGCTAAGAAAAATACCTACGAACAATACCTGCGCGAAGAGTTGGGAAGCTTAGTCGAACAGTTGAAACTCCCCAACCTCTACAAACAGTCGCTCAAACAGCGCTGGATCGATCAGGTAGTGTGGGCGGATAAAAAAGCGGATCAGTGCCGCCGGATGCACTACCGATTGCGTCTGACGACGATTATTAGCGGGGTGCTGCTGCCTGCTCTGGTGGGGATTAATATGCAACTGTCTAACGAGAATAAATACTTTCGCGATTGGTTTCGTTACGTCCCCTTTTTCTTAAGTCAGGTGATTGCCGTCACTGCGGCGCTAGATGAGTTTCATCGCTATGGCGATCGCTGGCGAGATTATCGCAAAATGGCCGAAGACCTCAAGGCTGAAGGCTGGCAGTACGTGCAATTGAGTGGTCCCTACGACAACCTGGGCGACCATATCGACGGCTATGCGAACTTTGCGGGCCGGGTCGAAAGTATCATCAAGAACGACGTACAAAACTACATCGCGACGTTGCAGCCGCAAGCCAAAGAAAACGAGCAAATCCAGCAAATTATTAATACAGCCAACACTGTCGCCACCGATAAAACCCTGTTCGATCGACCCGAACCCGTCGGCCCCCCCCAACAGCAACAGCTTTGGGGGACTCCGGCCCCCGCCTTTCCTGTCCCAGGGGCTGCGGGCATTCTGCAAGTTCGCCAGAATACCGAATTCAAGCTCAGTCCCAGTCCCCAACATTCATCATTGTTGCCCGATAACTATAAGATTTGGGTCGGTGGTGGCAATAGCTTTGGCTTGATGTCCTATGCTCAAGCTGACAACAATCACCTGCAAGTGGCGATCGATCGCGGACTCGGCCCTGAAAACCGCCACGTCTGGTTTGTCAGCGCACCCGATGTCGCGATCGTCGGCAATATCGGGTCTAGTGCCGCCAATCTCATGGCGACCCCTGCTGCGCCAGCACCGATGATGGCAGCAACGGCAGCCGCTCCCAGCCCGATGATGGCGACCTTTGCTGCTCCAGCACCGATGATGGGTGCAACGGCCGGGCCCCCAAGTCCCATGATGAGCGCTCCTCCTCCCGCGCCCACTGCTCCCCTGGCTCCCCCCGCCCCGCCTCCCTCTGCCCCGGCGGCAAGCAACGGCGCAATTCAACTCCCCGTTCCCTTTTTCTCCCAACGAGACAATATGGAGCAACCCTACGGAACTTGCAATACCTCCAGTTGTGCGATGGTGGCTAAGTTCCTGGGTGCAAACATTTCCGGGGATGACGACTACTTCCAGTACGTGATTAAGTATGGCGAGACGATCGACCATACCGCCCAAACTCAGGCGCTGGCAGAACTGAGAATTCAATCGACCTGGAATACTAATCTCGATTTTGACGATCTGGATAAATCGCTAGCCAGTGGACTGCCTGCTGTCCTTGCTATTCTGCATCACGGGCCGCCGTCGGCGCCTACAGGCGGGCATATGATTGTGGCGATCGGTCGCAACGCAGACGGCGATTACATTATCAACGATCCGTTCGGCAACTTGTTGGACGGCTACGTTTCTGAAGATGGCGGCGGATTGACCTATTCTCGCCAGGAATTGACCTGTCGCTGGACGGCAGATGGTCCGAAAACCGGCTGGGGACGGCTGTTTTACGGCAATAACCCACCGGGTACATCCGCCCAAAACGCACCCGCTCAAACTGCACCTGCTTAAACGGAAACAGAGGTTGATAAAATTATTGTCGCTGAAAGTGCGATCGAAATAGATGAAGCCAGAAAACTAGCCGATTGCTTCCTGGTTGATATTAGTTTTTTTCTCTAACTCCAATTTGTTATAAAGTCCGCAAGTAGTTGTGCCGCTTATGCTGTAACCATTTCGGGTTTGATATCAGGTGATGCTGGCTCAAAATACAACACCATGATTTGCTCTGGATGCAGCCCGACAGATTCATAAGTGCGTCCGTTGCGATCGCTAAATTCCACCTCAAACGCTGCACCATCAGCCAACAGTTCAACCACAGTCCCTACTTGTCCGCGCCACAGATTGTATTCAGGAATGTCAACGGTTAAGGCAACGACATCTAGTAATTTAATTGTATTCTTTGCCACTCTTATTACCTCCAGGCACTTATAATCTTATAATACGGTGTCGGAAAATTCCCGTATTCTAGTCTTGTTTTGCGATCGCTAGAACTCATCGGTTATATTTATAAACTGCGATCGCGCCTTTATTGCCTTAGCTATCTCTCCAATCAGCACCAGAATCTCAATCTCGATTGATATTTTGCCATAAATCGGCGGTCGCAAACCTAGAAAGATGGCCAACATTTGTTGTCGCGATTACAACATCCACAACATCAAGAGTCGTCGCCTGTGCTGCCAAAATCATATCGCTGTCAATCGTCTTATCACCTGCTGTCGGTTGTCCTTGCTGACGAGCTTGCGCCCAAAACATTGCAGCCTGTCGCATAGCAGCAGTTGTAATGGGTAAATACTCAACCGAGTTGGCTAATTCATCTAATCGAGCAATACCCTTTATTTTGTTGGCCCGCAGCAATTCTCGACGGACTTCATAATCGGCTATTTCGGGAATAATCACTCGAATACTGGATGTAATAAGTGTTTGCAACCAGCGAGTACAAAGGGTGCTTTCAGGAGATAGTTTTGGATTCGTAACTAAACCAATTGGGCCTGCATCTAACAAAACGACTCTGCTCACCAAGTTACACCTTTTAATTCGATAGGAAATAGCTGGCGATCGGATAAACGATCTTCATCAAGAGCCTGAATCAGATACTCACCTGTTTCTTGTTGCTCTTCGGCATCTTCTTCATCCATCCAAGACTGAAGCAGATTAACCGATTTTGCCTGCTTTTGTTTTAGCATAATATGTTCTATCAGCAGTTGCAGAGTGTATGCTTCTGTCGAAAGCCCTTGCTGTTGAGCTTTTTGTGTTAAGTATTGCTCTATTTCTGGTGTCAGAGTGAGAGTGAGTGTCATAGGTGTTTTTATAGCTTTACACTTATATTTTACAACCTACTAGGCTAAGCTGGCGATCGATCGAAAAAGCTAAGCTGTAACCATTTCGAGTTTGCGATCGGGTGATGCTGGCTCAAAGTACAACACCATGATTTGCTCTGGATGCAGCCCGACAGATTCATAAGTGCGTCCGTTGCGATCGCTAAATTCAACCTCGAACGCTGCGCCATCAGCCAACATTTCCACCACAGTCCCTACTTGTCCGCGCCACAGATTGTATTCAGGAACATCAACTGTCAAGGCAACGACATCTAGTAATTTAATTGTATTTTTTGCCACTTTTATTACCTCCACGCACTTATAATACAGTGTCGGAAAATTCCCGTATTCTAGTTTTTTTTTGCGCTCGTTGGAACTCATGGGTTAGATTTATAAACTATTAATTACAACTTATTATTGAAGAAATAACTTAGTTCCCACCACATTTCGCCATTACTCCAAAACAAAAAATCACCGGGATAGCTAAAGCTAATATCTAAACTCGCAGCAATATATTCCTTATAAACGGGATGGAATTTATATTCCAAGGATTTTATTTTAGTTATGAGGATCGTATCGATAAAACAAAGTCTACTGATAATTTCTATGTAAAACTCTTCTGTTTTCCCCCAATCATCTAATTCCTCTATACCTGAAGTTCCTAAAGATGTTTGAACGAAATAAACTAAATCATTATAATTTTCTAATAAACTTAAATCATTATAATCTTCTAAGAATCTTATTCCCTCATTATCCGGATTTATAATTATCAAACTCTCAATTTCTTCTCTTAGCTCTTTTATGATCTCCTCTTGTTGAGCTCTTTTTGCAAGCAGCCGATTAATTTCCTGAGCCGGATTTTTATTTTTCAAACTCTCAATTTCTTGCTGAAGAAGTGGAACTCTATTTTTCTCCTCCTTAAGCTGTAGCTCTAAACTTATTTTGGCTTTTTCTAGCTCTCTGGCATTCTCTTCTAGTTGCTTAACTTTTGTTTCTAATTGACGTGAATTGGAGTTTAATGAATTGGAGTTTAATGAATTTAACTCATAAAGCTCTCTTTCTAATTGTGTTTTTTCTTGCTCTAGCTGGTTATTATCTATCTCTAAAGGTTGAATTCGGTCTTGTGCTCGGCTTATTTCTGACTCTAAAGAGTTTTTGCTAGCTCGGAGTTGTAGATTATCTTGTGTCAATCTAGTATTATTATCTTTAACTTGATTTAACTCTCTCCTCAGAACGTCTCTTTCTTGCTGTAAATCCCTATTTGTTTGAATGAGTGATTGATTTTGGGCTATGACTTCATTAAGCTGCCTAGTAACCTCTTTAACTTTCTCGATTAAAAATTCCCACGTTATAAACTCTATATCTTGACTGCTGAGAGAACCACCCAATTCTTGAATAAGAACTTTTTTATGAGCTTCTAGTTCTTCAATTTTTTGTTCAAAGTAAATATTTTCAATACGAAGATTTGTTGAAATTTTCCTTACTTCATCTCTTTCGCTCTCAACGCTTGCTAACTGTTGTTGTAGGCTTTGAACCGTCTGCTTCAAAGAATTGTTCTCAGTAGTAGCTGCCTTGAGTTCTGCCTCTTTTTGCTTAAATCTTGCCAGGATTTGAACTATAAAGGCGGTAAATAGGTTATTTGCTTGTTGTAAGTGCTGATTTATTTGCCTAAGCTCAACTTTCTGTGCTTCGGGCCTGTTATCCTCTGGTTTGTTCTTACCCCTGCGAAGTTGCAGGTAAACTATTACGATACTTAGTAAAGCTATTAAACCCGCAGTTTCGTAAACCATACTAATACTTTTTTGAAAATAGCGTTTTTGGGCATCAGTTCCCCGACCGAGCCTAGGAACCAGTTAATCAAAATTAGCCAAAAAAGAGAGGGCGGGTTTTGCCTAAAACTTAACCCCAAAAGTTCAATTTATGCTCTAAACCCGCCCTCACAAAACTCCCTTAATAAGCGTCTTGCAATTCGTAAAAATCCGGGGAAATGTAATCTTTCCGCAGCGGCCAGCCTACCCAATCTTCGTTCATCAAAATCCGTTTCAGATTCGGATGTCCTTCATAGACTATGCCGTACATATCGTAGGATTCCCGCTCTTGAAAGTCGGCTGCTTTCCAAATCCAGTAGACTGAGGGCACTCTGGGATCGTCGCGGGGGATGAATACTTTGACGCGGACTTCTTCAGGCTTGGAAGCATTATCTGTCAGTTTAGCCAAGTGGTAGACGCTGACTAAATCTTCTCCTGGCCCTTGGTCGTAGGCGCACTGGCACTGCATATAATTAAACCCGTAGGCATACAGTGCTGTTGACATCGGAATTAGGAATTCTCGATCGACCTTTAATATCTCCACGCCCAAATTATCGGCCGCTAAAGCTTCGTGTTCAAAGCCATTTTGAGTCAACCACTGGGAAACCTTCCCGGCTTCAACAATTGCAGATTCTGTCTCAGCCACGGTTTACCTCCTGTTTTTGTCCTGCAAGCAAAGCCGGCGGTACTGGCATTCCCATTGCTTCCGTCAATTCCTTCGGCGGCGCGATCCGGCCTGGAACTGACAAGTATTTGCCGTCCAAAATGTCGTCTACTACTTTCATTTTGTGGGGTCTGGTGTAGTAGCGGTGGGTTGGCAGCAAATTGGCCCGTTCTTGCATAGAATCGTTGGCGATTTTTTTCCGCAGTTTGATAATTGCGTCAATAATCGCTTCTGGACGGGGAGGACAGCCGGGGATGTACACATCTACGGGAATCAGTTTGTCAACGCCTCTGACTGCTGTGGTGGAGTCTACGCTGAACATTCCCCCGGTGATGGTGCAAGCACCCATCGCGATCACGTATTTTGGTTCGGGCATTTGTTCGTACAGCCGCACCAAGATGGGGGCGTACTTCATGGTAATTGTGCCGGCGGTGATGAGCAAGTCGGCTTGTCGGGGGCTCGATCGCGGTACTAAGCCGAATCTGTCGAAGTCAAAGCGCGAACCGATCAAAGCTGCAAATTCGATGAAGCAGCAAGCGGTACCGTAAAGCAGCGGCCACAAGCTCGAAAGTCTCGCCCAATTGTAGAGGTCATCAACCGTAGTTAGGATGACGTTCTCTGACAATTCGGATGTGACTTCAGGGCGAATAGCGGGGTTGACAATTAGAGGTTTTTGTGATTTGTCAGAACTTAAGACCATTCCAAGGCTCCTTTGCGCCATGCATAGACAAGAGCAATAACGAGGATCGTGATAAAAAACAAGGCTTCGATGAAAGCCAACAGTCCTAGCTGGTTGAAAGCAACCGCCCAAGGATAGAGGAAGACCGTCTCTACGTCGAAGATGACGAAGACTAAGGCGAACATATAATATCGGATGTTGAACTGAATCCAGGCTCCGCCGATCGGCTCGACGCCAGATTCGTAGGTAGTGCGTCGGTCGTAGGGACGACTTTTGGGCCGCAGTACCTTAGACGCCGTGAGGGCGAGGATAGGGACTAGGCTGGAAATTAACAGGAAGCCTAAGAAATACTCGTAGCCGCTGAGTGCAAACACGGTGAATAATTACTGCCTAGGTGAAAGGGTTTGTAACTCGATCTTTACATTATATAGATTTTGGGTAACTGAAATTACGAGTTGGTTGAGATTAATCCTCCATCTTCTGCAATAATTTTTAATGTATATTTTAATATTGTAACTGCCTGTGGAAGACGGGCGGCTGCCTGTGGACGCTAAGTAAGACCATCATCGACGCTTTGTGTCGAACACCCTTGTGGTGTCCCTAACGTGGCATCGGCGGTTGAGACGGGAAACCTCGAAGACGAATAAGACCGTCCTCAGATGAGTTTTAGTTGGAAGCCCCAACTCGAACGAAGTTTAGTTGAGGTACTTCACGATTAGCTGACCTACTCTTTTGGATTTATGAGCGATCGAGCCACGGAGACTAATACCCTCGATCGGCACGAGTGCCGAGCCTGCGGCTACGTCTACAATCCTAAAAAGGGCGATCCTAAAAATGCAATTGCCCCTGGCACTGCTTTTACAGATGTGACCCCGACTTGGGTGTGTCCCGTTTGCGGGGCGCGCAAGTCGATGTTTCAAAATCTCGGTCAGATGGAAGGGGTGTCTGGATTTAAGGCAAATCAGCGCTACGGTGTCGGTGTCAACGGCATGACCGAAGGTCAGAAAAGTTTGCTGATTTTTGGCGGCTTGGTCGTTGGTTTCTTGTTTTTACTTAGTATGTATGGTTTGCAGTAAAACGATTGTGAGATTTTGGCAACGAATTGTAATGTTATTGGCCGCGGCCCTCATCTGTACGAGTTGCAGCACCATCGGTGCTGTGAGTTACAACCCCTGGCAAGTGATTTCCTTGCCGACGGAAGCTAATTTGCAGGATATTGCCTTTACGGGCAATCCTCAACACGGCTGGGTTGTTGGTTCTGAGGCGACTCTGCTCGAAACGATGGACGGCGGCACTAGCTGGAAGTCTATAGCACTGGATATCGACGATCCTAGGTCGCGTTTTGCGTCGGTGAGTTTTTCGGGTTCCGAAGGCTGGATTGTCGGCCAGCCTTCAGTTTTGCTCCACACGAACGATGAGGGCAAGTCTTGGACGCGGATTGCTTTGAGCTCTCAGTTGCCCGGTTCTCCGAGTACGATCGCAGCTTTGGGCCCGAATTCCGCCGAGATGACGACCGATGTCGGGGCGATTTACCGGACTTCGGACGGCGGCAAAAATTGGAAAGCTGTCGTGCAGGATTCTTTTGGGGTAGTTCGCAATATCAACCGTTCTGAAAACGGGCAGTATGTTGCGGTTTCCTCGAAGGGCAATTTCTACTCGGTGTGGAAACCAGGACAAGAAGCTTGGGAACCTCACAACCGCAATAGTTCTCGCCGCCTGCAAAATATGGGCTTTACCAAGGACGGGCGTTTGTGGATGCTCGCCCGTGGTGGTCAGATTCAGTTTAGTGACCCGTCCAATCCTGAAGGTTGGGGAAAACCGTTTTTTCCCGATCGCAAGGCGAGTTGGGGTTTGCTGGACATGGCTTACCGGACTGATAATGAAGTTTGGGTAGCCGGCGGCGGCGGCAATTTGCTGTGCAGTTTGGACGGCGGGAAAACTTGGCTAAAAGACCGCGAAGTAGAAGATGTTCCCGCTAATTTTTACAGGATTGTCTTTATGGGCCCCGATCGCGGATTTGTGATCGGTGCGAGCGGTACTCTACTTAAATATCAAGGTTCAGCGCAAGCTGCTTGATAGTAGAATAGTAATAGAGATTGTCTGTCAATTTGTTGTTGAAAGGAGGATTCTAAATGGCTGGTACAACTGGAGAACGTCCGTTTGGGGACATTATTACAAGTATCCGTTATTGGGTAATTCACAGCATCACCATTCCGGCTTTGTTTATTGCTGGATGGCTGTTTGTGCAAACGGGTTTGGCTTACGATGCTTTCGGAACTCCTCGCCCTAACCAGTATTTCACACAGCAGCGGGAAGAAGTGCCGATTATCTCGGATCGCTTTGAAGCTAAGAAACAAGTAGATCAGTTCATTAACGCCAAGTAATTTAACAAGGATTTGGAAAAATGACGAGCAGAACCCCAAATAATGAGCCAATTTCGTATCCGATTTTTACGGTGCGCTGGTTGGCAGTTCATACTTTAGGTGTCCCAACAATTTTCTTTTTGGGCGCGATCGCAGCAATGCAATTTATTCAACGATAGGAGTTTACAATGCCTGAGCGCGTTCCTAATCCCAACGAGCAGCCTGTTGAGTTAAACCGGACTTCTTTGTATTTGGGTTTGTTGCTGATTTTTGTTTTGGGTATTTTGTTCTCCAGTTATTTCTTTAATTAACTGGTGTCTGAGTTTGCTTTCGATAGTTCGATGGAATTTGTTGAGCTGTAAATTAGTGAGGTGATGGCTATGTTTAGTGAAAGTGGCAGAATTCCTTTGTGGCTGGTAGCTACTGTTGCAGGCCTCGGTGTTCTCAGCATTGTGAGTCTTTTCTTCTACGGTGCTTATGCCGGTTTGGGTTCTTCGATGTAAGGAGAATCAAGCTGATTTTTGGCTTTTAACCCCCCTTGAAAAAGGGGGGTTTTAATTATTAGGCGAAGTTGGTTGCTAAATCAGGGATAAATGTTATCGAAAGTATTAATTTTTAGGCAAGTTTATGAGAATTTAATCATCGGGTGAGAGGGGGATTTTTGGTGGTTGGGTGGAGATTTGCTCGATAAACTGTTCCGGGGCGGGCTCACCAATAGCCCCAAAATCGATCGCCACTAGCCGACGATCGCCGATCGAGTGTGGGCAGATCGTGAAATTAGCCAAAAGTTGCGAGTAGAATGGTGCAAGAGCCGATCGCTCGATCGTAGTGCACAGCGAAATATGACCCCACAGCCGCCGCCCCGCAAACCTCAAACCGTCTTGGGTGCGATTACCCAAGCAGTCCAGACTATTGCTAAGGTTAATTTTAACCAGCTAGCGCTGAAACCTAATGCCAGAGTACCCGAACTGTGGGTGCAGGATGCGGGTGCAGCTAAAGCTGAGGTTTATCCGCTGTTGGGCGATCGATATTTGTTAGGTCGATCGTCCAAATCTTCAGATATAGTAGTTCGCAATCCCGTTGTCAGTCACGTGCACTTATCTCTGTCGCGGGATAGTCGGCGGCGGACTCCTTTTGTGATCAAAGATGAAGACTCCACCAACGGCATTTACAATGGCAAAAGGCGAGTTAAAAGTATGTCCCTGCGTCACGGAGACGTGTTCACTTTAGGGCCGCCGGAACTAGCCGCCGCTGTTAGAATTCAATTCGTATATCCGCCGCCTTGGTATTTGGAACTGGTGCGTTACAGCTTTTACGGCGTCAGCGGAATCACCGCTTTGATTGCGGTGTTGGTAGGTATGGAATCCACAAAGTTTAAAGTGCGGCCTCTGCCGAGAAGTATCAATGGCCCCGTGATTGTTTACGCCCGCGACGGGCAAACTCCGCTGCGTCCTCCTCAGAATAACGCTCACTTAGAATTAAAGCGATTGCAGGATTTTTCGCCTTATTTATCCAAGGCGGTACTTGCTTCGGAAGACAGCCGCTACAATTGGCATTTGGGGGTAGATCCGATCGGAGTTTTGCGCGCGCTTTTGACTAATGTTCGCGGGGGAGGAATTCGCGAAGGCGGCAGCACTGTGACGCAGCAGTTAGCGAGGAGTTTGTTTCGAGATTATGTGGGAACTCAAGATTCGGCAGGGCGCAAGTTACGGGAAGCTGTAGTTGCGTTGAAACTGGAGAATTATTACAGCAAAGATGAGCTGTTGCTGACTTATTTGAATCGCGTGTTTTTGGGAATTGACCTTTACGGTTTTGAGGATGCGGCTCGGTTTTATTTTGCCAAGTCTGCGAAGGATTTAACTTTGTCAGAGGCTGCGACTTTGGCGGGAATTTTGCCGGCGCCAAACAGTTTTAATCCGATTCAAAATTATCAGTTGGCGGTACAGTACCGCGATCGAGTGATCGAACGGATGCGGGCACTGGGGACGATTTCTCAGGAAGAAGCCGATCGCGCGAGGCGATCGCGAATTGAGATCAATCCCAAAGCTCGCCAATATCTCCAAAGTACGATCGCTCCTTATTTCTACAGTTATGTATTTGACGAATTGGAGTTTTTGCTGGGGGAGCAGTTAGCCAGAGAAGGCAATTTTATTGTAGAAACAGGTTTGAATCCCGGCTTGCAAAAAGTGGCTGAAGCTTCCCTCAGAAATGCTGTTGAAAATGCCGGAGCAAGTGCTGGCTTTTCTCAAGGAGCCGTGGTAACTCTCAATAGTACAACCGGGGAAGTCTTAGCTTTAGTTGGGGGCGTAGATTACTTGAAAAGTCAGTTTAATCGGGCTACCCAAGCTTTGAGACAGCCCGGTTCTACATTTAAGATTTTCAGCTATGCAGCCGCGCTGGAACGGGGAATATCACCCGATAAAACTTATTCTTGCGCCCCCCTTTCTTGGGGCGGACAAAGTTACAGCGCCTGCGAAAGAACCAGCGGCAGTGCTGATATGTATCGCGGCTTGGCGTTGTCGGAAAATGCAATTGCATTGAGGGTAGCCCAGGATGTCGGTTTAGACAATGTAGTGGGAATGGCCAGACGTTTGGGAATTACTTCTGAACTGCGTTCTAACCCGGGTTTAGTATTAGGTGAAAGTGAAGTTAATGTGTTGCAATTAACGGGTGCTTTCGGGGTGTTGGCAAATCGGGGTTTGGGCAATCGCCCCCACGTAATCAAGCGAATTATTGACAGCAGCGATTGCAAAGATCGAAATGATTTTAACAGTTGCCGGGTGATTTATGAGTATCAAAAAGATGGCATTGCCAATCGGCAGTTAGTTTCGGAAGCCGTAGCGGATACGATGACTGATATGCTGCAAGGTGTGGTGCGGGGAGGTACGGGTAGCAGTGCTGCTTTGGGGTTGGGAGAAGCTGGAAAAACAGGCACTACTAATGATAATAGAGATTTGTGGTTTGTCGGTTATATTCCGAGTCAGCAACTGGTGACAGGAGTTTGGTTGGGAAATGATGATAATTCTCCGACTGCGGGAGGTAGTGCAAATGCCGCTCAGTTGTGGGGGGAATATATGCGGCAGGTGGCGCGTTGAAATTGTGGAAAACATTCCTGTTACTGGATTTTAAGTAGATAAACCTCATAAAACGCTCTTATTTTATATCCCCGACTTCGCCGAAGTTGTCCGGGATTTGGGTAATTGAAATTATGGGTAACGATGGCTTGGAGGAGTTGAAAAGTAACATGAGTTTGGGATGGTAGGCTGAGAGATTTAGTATAGCTTTTCCGACTATGTAAATTTACGTATCGGTAGGGTGCGATCCAGAAAAAATGAGCTAGTTTTGAAGCCTAGGCAAAAATTATTTCAGGGCGATCGCGGATTATTCAGTCAGGGTGAAGAGCCTATCGGGGCTAAGCGTATGGATATTTGACCGCTTGGCTCAGATTGTGAATAAAGATCAATAGGTTACGAAGAACTCAAAAAGCAGGCTTCTTGAAAAGAAACTCCAGATTTCTTAAAGAAGTTGAGTTCCGTATTGTTTAAACCGAGGAAAAAGTATAGGGCAAAAATTATGGCTACTTTCACCGTCACCAACGCCAACGACAACGAAAACGATTCCGGTTCTCTGCGATATGCCATCAAACAGGCTAATGCCCAAGTCGGCGCAGACACAATTATCTTCGACCCCCTATTCTTTGCCATACCCAGGACGATCGACCTTTGGGCACAACTACTCATCAACGATAGTCTCACCATCAAAGGCCCTGGGGTCAACAACCTGACGATTAGTGGCGATGCTAACAAAAATGGCAGCAACGACAATGGTGATGTCCGCCTCTTCTTCGTCAATCAAGGGACTGTTAACTTCCAGAACCTCACCCTGGCAAATGGTCGGGGAAAGGGTGGCGACGGTAGTGGCGGTGGCGCTGGTATGGGCGGTGCGCTGTTCATCAATGGCGGTACCGTCAGCGTCAATAACGTCACCTTCTCAAATAACCAGGCAGTTGGTGGCAATGGCAGCGTTGGTAATCGTGGCGGTGGTGGCTTTGGTGGCACTGGCTTTGGTGGCTTAGATGGTAAAGGTGATTATGGTGGTGGTGGTGGCGGGTTTGGTGGCAACGGCGGGACTACTGGCCGCCACAGCAGTGGTGGTGGCGGCTTTAGTGGCAATAGCGAGTCGATTCATGGCGGTGGGGGCGCAGGCACCATATTTGGTGGCAACCCAGCAGGTAACGGCAGCCATAGCTTGGCGGGCGGTACCGATAACCTAGATGGCGGCATTGGCGGTGGCATTGGCGGCGGTGGCGGCGGTGGTGGTAGCGACGCGATCACAGGTAATGGTGGCATTGGTGGCATTGGAGGAGGTGGCGGTGGCGGTGGTTTCACCTCCCGCAATTTTGGTGGTATTGGTGGCAGTGGTGGGGACTTTGGCGGCGGTGGCGGTGGGGGTTCGGGTGTTGGTGGCGGCGCAGGTGGCAGCGGTGGCTTTGGCGGTGGGGGTGGCGCAGGTGGCAGCGGTTTCGGTTCTGTAAGCCTATTTAGCTATGGTGGCAGAGGCGGCAGTGGCGGCTTTGGTGGCGGTGGTGGCGGGGGCGGTTTCAGTCTATCTGGTTCTGGCGGCTTTCCCGGTAGCGGGGGAACTTTCGGCGGTAACGGCGGTGGCGGCGGCAATGGCGACTTAAATAATAATTTTGGTGGAGGAGGGGGCGGCGCCGGACTGGGGGGTGCGATTTTTATTCGCAGCGGTTCTCTTACCTCAGTCAACAGCAAGTTTCTCAACAATACGGCAACAGGTGGGTTGGGCGGTATTCCATCTTCTAACGCCATGTCAGGCGCAAATGGTCAGGGGAAGGGCGGCGCAATATTTGCCGTTACTCCCAACCTTGCCAGTGTGGCAGGGGTGGCTGCGACTCCCACGGTGACAGCTATTGGGGCGCTACCAACTTTCAGTGGCAACAGCGCTGCGAATGCTGGGGGAACTGCTACGGATGGAAACGATGTTTTTGGTAACATCAACGTGAAAACTCCGATCGCCAACCAGCCTCCTGTAGCGGAAAATGACAGCGCGATAACTTCTGCTAACATTCCAGTCAAGATTGATGTTCTCTCCAACGACATCGATCCGGATGGCAACCCTTTGACCATCAGTCTAGTCGCGAATCCCACCAAGGGGACGGCAGTTGCAAACAACAACGGCACGCCGAACAATCCCAACGATGATTTCATTACCTACACTGCCGGTGCGAACTTCAGCGGCGACAGCTTCACCTATCGCCTCAGCGACGGCACCGCAAACAGCAATATTGCTACTGTCAGCATCCTGCCAGATATTGGGGTGACTTATCTGGTGACAAATACTAATGACAGCGGGCCTGGTTCGTTGCGACAGGCAATGCTGAATGCCAACAATCGTCCGGGTGCAGATACGATCGCATTCCAAATTACCACTTTCATCCAGATTCCGCGCTTACCATTCCAAAAACCGATCCAGATCCCGATCGCATTTAACCTTCCTCAAACTATAAATCTGGCGTCTGCTTTACCGACAATTACAGATGCCGTCACGATCGACGGGTGGAGTCAAGGCGGTCTTGGTTTCCAGGGCGCACCGCGAATTGAACTCAATGGTGCGGCATCGAATTCACCTGTAGGACTTGACATTCAGGCAAGCAATTCTGTTATTCGAGGGCTGGCAATTAACAGATTTTCATCTCAATCATTAAACGGAGTTCCTGGCATTAAGCTATCGAAGAGTGCAGCCAAAAACTGGATTTATGGCAACTATATCGGCACCGATTTAAGTGGCAATTTCGCTCGCGGTAACAGTGGAGATGGTATCTCGATAGATCGCACCGCCGGAAGCGAAAATCGCATCGGCACCAACGGCGACGGATTTAATGATGCTGCCGAACGCAATGTAATTTCTGCCAATCTAGGGAACGGAATCGCGATTAACAGCAACTTAAACGCGAGCGATAATAAATTCACGACCGTAGCCGGCAACTTTATCGGTACTAATGCGACGGGTATTGCAGCCCTAGGTAATAGATTGAGTGGCATTTATCTGAATGCGGTATCGAACATAATAGGAGGCCCGAATCCCAGTCAGCGCAACATTATCTCTGGCAATATTCTTAATGGCATCAATATCGCTGGCAGCAATGCTGTTAACAACCAAATTCAAGGCAATTACATCGGCATTCAAGCAGATGGAGTCACGGCTGCGGGCAATCTAGGCAGCGGTATCTCGATCGAAGATGGTGCTGCTAACAATTCGATCGGTGGTAGCGAGCCGGGAACGGGCAATACGATAGCTTACAACAATTTAGCTGGAGTGGCTGTTATTTCTGGTACGAATAATGGGATTTTAGGCAATAGTATTTTCGACAACAACGGTTTGGGCATTGACTTAAAAAATGATGGAGTCACCCCTAACGATCTCAACGATACTGACACGGGTGTTAACAACCTGCAAAACTTTCCCGCCATCACGTTTGCCCACTCCAATGGCAAGAACACTGAGATCGAAGGCACTCTCAACAGCACTCCCGATCGCACGTTTCGGCTGGAATTCTTTGCTAACTCCAGTCTCGATCCGACAGGCTTTGGCGAAGGCAAAACCTTCCTCGGTTCTACGATTGTTACTACGGACAGTAGCGGTAAAAATAGTTTCACCTATACCTATGGCAGTTCCCTACCCATCGGTCAATTTATTACAGCAACGGCGATCGATCCTGCTAATAATACTTCTGAATTTTCCAAGGGATTGGCGATCTCTAACCGATCGCCAATAGCAGTAGATGACAATTTACTCGCGGATGCTGGCAGCGCGATCGATATTAAAGTCCTGTCTAACGATAGCGATCCAGATGGCGACCCTTTGACTCTCAGTATTGTTACCAATCCAGTTAATGGAACGGTAGTAGTTAATCAAAACAACACGCCGGACAATCCCCAGGACGATTTTATTATCTATAATCCCAAGCTCGTATTCAATGGCACAGATAGCTTCACTTATCAAGTCAGTGACGGACAAGGGGGTACGGCAACAGCTAATGTCAATTTGACTTTCAATGCGACACCCTCTGCGACACCCTCTGCGACACCCTCTCCCACTCCCTCACTGTCGCCCTCTCCCTTTCCCTTTCCCACACAGCCGACTCCCTCACTGTCGCCCTCTCCCTTTCCCTTTCCCACACAGCCCACTCCCTCACTACCGCACAGTCCCTTTCCCACACAGCCGACTCCCTCACTGCCGCACAGTCCCTTTCCCTTTCCCACACAGCCGACTCCCTCACTGCCGCACAGTCCCTTTCCCACACAGCCGACTCCCTCACTTCCGCCCTCTCCCTCACTCCCCCCTCTCTCGATCGCAAACCAGCCACCGATCGCACTTGGCGACACTGCGACTGTAAATGCTGGCAGTGCGATCGATATCGAGGTTTTGGCTAACGACAGCGACCCCGACGGCGATCCGCTGAACCTCAGCATTGTCCAGACTTCAGACAACGGCAAAGCAGAAGTCAGCCACAACGGTACACCGGACAACCCGAAAGACGATTTCATCACCTACACCGCCAATGCCAACTTCAGCGGGCAGGATGTGTTTGTCTATCAAATCGCAGACGGTAAGGGAGGTACTGCTGTTACCCAAGTTGAAGTGACTGTCGATCCCAACCGATCTCCGATCGCGCAGGGCGATGCTGCGACTGTAAATGCTGGCAGCGCGATCGAGATTAACGTCCTCGCCAATGACAGGGAACCGGATGGCGACCCCCTGAACCTCAGCATTTTCAGGGCCGCACACTACGGTAAAGCAGAAGTCAACAACAACGGTACGCCGGATAATCCGAAAGACGATTCCATCACCTACACCCCCAATGCCAACAACTTCAGCAACTCTGATATCTTTCTCTATCAAATCGACGACGGTAAGGGAGGTACTGCTGTTACCAAAGTTGAAGTAACTGTCGATCCCAACCACTTACCGATCGCACTTGGCGACACTGCGACTGTAAATGCTGGCAGTGCGATCGATATCGAGGTTTTGGCTAACGACAGCGACCCCGACGGCGACCCGCTGAACCTCAGCATTTTCAAGACTTCAGACAACGGCAAAGCAGAAGTCAGCCACAACGGTACACCGGACAACCCGAAAGACGATTTCATCACCTACACCGCCAATGCCAACTTCAGCGGGCAGGATGTGTTTGTCTATCAAATCGCAGACGGTAAGGGAGGTACTGCTGTTACCAAAGTTGAAGTGACTGTCGATCCCAACCGAAATCCGATCGCATCTGGGGACGCTGCGACTGTAAATGCTGGCAGTGCGATCGAGATTAACGTCCTCGCCAATGACAGGGAACCGGATGGCGACCCCCTGAACCTCAGCATTTTCAGGGCCCCACAAAACGGTAAAGCAGAAGTCAACAACAACGGTACGCCGGATAATCCCAACGATGATGTCATCAGCTACAGTGCCAATGCTGACAACTTCAGCAACTCTGATATCTTTCTCTATCAAATCGACGACGGTAAGGGAGGTTCGGACGTTACCAAGGTTGAGGTGACAGTTAAAGCAGTCAACAAATTGCCGATCGCGATCGACGATCGCGCCACCAGCCACGGAGACACTGCTGTCCATATTCCAGTGTTAGCAAATGACAGCGATCCAGACGGCGATCCTCTGATTTTGACAGTTTTGACCAACGGAGTCGGCGGCAAAGCTGAAATCAACTATAACGGCACGCTGGACAAGGCTGATGACTTCATCACTTATCGGCACCACGGTGACTTCTGGGAGGCGGATAGCTTCACTTATCAGATCGATGACACTCACGGGGGTATAGCGAAAGCTACTGTAACGATCGAGTTTGCCAACAAATTGCCGATCGCGATCGATGACAGCGCCACCACAGATCGAGTCACTGCTGTCAATATCCCAGTTTTAGCAAATGACAGCGATCCAGACGGCGATCCCCTAACTTTTACAGTTTTGACCAATGGAGTCGGCGGGAAAGCTGAGATTAACCATAACGGTACGTTTGACAAGGCTGATGATTTCATTACTTACCAGCCCCAGGGTGACTTCACGGGTCAGGACAGCTTTACATATCAGCTTGACGACAGTCACGGGGGGACAGCGACAGCCACTGTTAACCTCACCGTTAATCAGGTCAACCAGGCGCCGATCGCGATCGCAGATAGTGCCATCACCAATCAAGACTCGGCGATTGCGATCGATGTTTTGTCCAACGACAGCGATGCAGACGGCGATGCGCTGACTCTCAGCATTGCCACCAATCCGTCTCATGGTAAGGCTTTGGTGAAAAATGGCATACCGGGCGCGGCGATCGGTGATTTCATCCTTTATACCCCCAATCCCAACTTCCACGGCGCGGACTATTTAACTTATCAAGTCAGCGACAGTCAAGGAGGTACGGCAACAGCTAAGGTCAACCTCACCGTCAATCCGGCTAATACAAACCCCCCGATTACCCCTTTGATTCTCAGCGGTACTCCCGATCCAGATACACTGATGGGCGCGGACGGCAACGACACCATCAAGGACGACGGTGCGGATGATTTCATTGATGGCCAGGGCGGCAATGACCTCATCAACGGCGGTTTAGGCAATCTCGATCGCATTTTCGGCGGTACTGGCGACGATACCATTACCGACCCCGACGGCGTAAATGATGTTCAAGGCGGTGTTGGCAATGACACCATCAACATCACCTTTGCTGAAACCTGGGACAACAACACCAATCCCGACGATGCACCGAGTTCCGACCACCAAATTATCGGCGGCATCGGTAACGACAGCATTACTATCACCATGAACGACTTTCGCTTCTCGATCGGCCTCAAGGGCGATGAAGCTGCGAGTTCAAATTCTGATGGTAATGATGTAATTAACTTGTTGGGAACCTACGCCAATTCAGTTGTTGATATGTCCGGTGGCGACGACACATTTAATGGTGGCTTAGGTGATGACAGTGTTTCCGGTGGGGATGGCAATGATACGCTGATTGGTGGCGATGGCAACGACCAAATTGCAGGGAATGCAGGCAATGACTTTATAACTGGTGGTGCTGGTCAAGATCAGTTTCTGTTTAAATCAAACAGTGCTTTTAATGCTGCTGATTTGGGGAGCGATCGCATTACTGATTTTACCATCGGTACAGACAAAATTATCTTAGGTCAAACTGCATTCGGAGCAATTACTTCTGCTCATATTGGCTTTGTAAATAGCGATTTAGAAGTAGAAACCAGCAAGGAATTAATTGTTTACAGTCGCGCCACGGGCAACTTATTCTTCAACGAGAATGCGGCACAAGTTGGTTTAGGAACGGGTGCGCTATTTGCCACGCTTGACGGTACGCCGTCCCTGACAGTCAGCGACTGCCAGATTGTTGCTTAATATCATGTCCGGTTACACCGGAATGATGTTGACTGTTGACGGTCATTGGTGACAAATTAAGACTTAATTGCATTTGTCAATCAGTAATATTACTCAAAAAGACTGCTTTTTTAGGAGTGGAAAATTCACGATTTGAGAGGGAGTAGGTATAAATATCAGGGGAGGCATGATTCCTCGATCCCCCAAATCTCAGTTTTATGCCCAAAATTCGAGTAAATGTTGAGCATAATTGCTGATTGACAAATGCTTTCTTAGCTTAACTTGTTACCAATGGGGTGAGGTTAAGGAAATTTGGCAAGATGACCTCACATCTATATATCAAACCTCTTACTCTTCTCTCGGCTCTCCACCTGCGTGTTGACTTTTTGCAGGATTTCCATAGCTGGTCTCAACTCTTCCCGATCCATACTTAAGGTCAACAAGCAACCAGGACACTTGAACTCCGCCTGAGAGAGTAAACTATATATCGACATCTCTATAAAAAAACCGCACTCAGGGCATGGCATTCCTGGGGTGCGTTGCTGTGCCTGTAACTCCTGCTTCTCTGTTCTTTTTCTCATTTCCTTAATATCCTCAATTAATCATTGGTTATCTAGCTAGCCATTTGGGGTTTGTTACACGACTTAAGTCGCACTATTCACTTTTTTTTCTGTTGAACTCGTTTCTATTGTCGCATGTTTTTGGCTTCGACTACCGTCTGGAACAACAGTGGTACTATTTTGAAATACTCTCATCAACCTAATCACATTGGTGACAAGTTAAGACTTAATTGCAGTTGTTAATCAGTAATATTACTTAAAAAGACTGCTTTTTTAGGAGTGGAAAATTCACGATTTGAGAGGGAGTAGGTATAAATATCAGGGGAGGCATGATTCCTCGATCGCCCAAATCTCAGTTTTATGCCCAAAATTCGAGTAAATGTTGAGCATAATTGCTGATTGACAAATGCTTTCTTAGCTTAACTTGTTACCAATGGTTGACGGTTGACTGTTGACGCCGTGAACAGTCAACCGTCAACAGTCAACCGTCCACTCGAATTTACTATTCCGATGCGAACTGATTTGATATAATAGACCTCTTGCAAAAATCCTTTTCCTCAATTGGTGGACGGGCTCTGGGGCCCATCCCACAAGAGTTATTTTTTCTTGTGGGAGGGGCCCCAGAGCCCGTCCTAATTATTTTTGCAAGAGGTCTAATATCATGTCCGGGCGATCGTATACAATCAGAGAGAATGATATTAAATCCGTTAGCATCGGAATTATTTACATCTCTCTTCTCTGACTCTGTGTTCTCTGTGTACTCTGCGGTTTAATCATTCCGATGCAACTGGAATTGATATGACGCGCTCAAACCTATGCGAACAAGATTAGACATCTCCTACAAAGCAGGTTTTGAACAGGCATCCTGCCTGTTCCAAAAGAATTATGGGAGAGGTCTATGATAATTCTAGATAAACTTGACGGCCCCTAATTTGCGATCGCTCCTATTATCCCGCTTATTCTACAGTCTGAGACACAGGCCGACAGCCCGATAATATCGAGTGCAAATTGACAACATTTCCGATAACTGCGATCGCAGGTGCTGCAAATCCGATCGCCTCAACTTGCTCTACAATTGTACCCAAAGTTCCGATCAATTCTTCTTGTTCCGGCCGCGTTCCCCAGCGCACTAAGGCTATGGGCGTTTCTGCACTCAATCCTGCATCTGTTAACTGGCCGATAATGTAAGGCAAATTGTGGATTCCCATGTATACTACAATGGTTTCGGAGCCACGGGCGATCGCCTGCCAATTTACTTCCGGCCGATATTTTCCCGCTGATTCGTGGCCGGTGACAAAGGTGACAGAGGAACTGTACGATCGATGTGTTAAAGGAATTCCCGCATAAGCAGGGGCCGCAATCCCAGAAGTTACACCGGGGACGACTTCTACTGAAACTCCAGCTTTTACCAACTCTTCCATTTCTTCGCCACCGCGGCCGAAGATAAACGGATCGCCGCCTTTGAGACGAACTACGATCGCATTATCTCCAGCTTTTTCTATCATTAACTGAGTTGTTTCATCCTGCATTAACGAGTGGCGGCCTTTGCGTTTTCCGGCATCAATTCGTTCAGCTTGGGGGTTGATTGCTGCCAAAATTTGAGGGCTGACTAAAGCGTCGTAAATCACGACATCCGCACACTCTAACAAAGCTTTTCCCTTCAAGGTCATCAAACCCGGATCTCCGGGCCCCGCACCTACTAAATACACTTTTCCTAAAGACATTTTTCTTTCTTCCTTTACCTCTTCTGTGCCTCTGCGGTTCATTCTTGAATTAAATTCCCAATTAAGTCTGCTAATTCTACACTTGCGCCTAGAGGATTTGCGAGATGAAGTTCCGCCGCTGGAAATTGCTGCTTTAGCTGTGCGACATTTTTGGCGATCGCATCTGTAATTCCTCCATTAAATAAGAAGTATGGCACAATTCCTATTTGCTGCTGTCCACCACGAACCAAACTCTCAATTTGCTCTGACAAACTCGGCTTTACCGACCAATAAGCTGTCAGCGCACCGAGTTTGCTAGCGATTTCCTCAACAATCGAGTTACCTCCGGGGCGACGGCTGCCGTGAGATAATAAAATCCATTTTGGCAATAGCAGATTGGGGAGAAAAGCCACCTCTTCCATCTGACTTTTTACCAATTTTGTTAAGCCTGCTTCCTGGGAACCTAAATGCGGGCGCAATTCAATTTTTAGCTGGTCACCAAAAGTTTTTTGGGCAATTTCCACCTCTGCCGGTATGTCTTCGGCGACGTGAACTCCCGGCAATAAAAATACAGGCAGGATTTGCAATTCTCTCAGTCCCAGCGACAGGGTACGTTCGCCAAAACTGCAAATTTGTTCGTGTAGCGGTGCCGGTCCGAGTTCTAAGGTGGCGGTTGCTACTGCGGGGAATGAGTCAGCCAAATTGTGAGACAGCAGTTGACCTAGGTTTTCCAAAGCTAGTTGGGGTCTGGGGTCACGGCTGCCGTGAGAGACTAATAAATAGGTGGATGAGCGCAATTTCAATAGGGATTTGATGTTAATGTTCGAGCCGAATTTCAAATAATTATAACACCGTTGGGCCCGTGACTTGAAAAATACTCAACACAAAAGTTCGATATCCTACGGTGCGCGGCTTAAAAATCAATAAGGTTCAGTTAAGGAAAATTGTAGAGAAAATGTTGGGTTTCGTTCCTCAACCCAACCTACGCACTACGCACTCAACACAGGGCTTAAATTTTCTAAGCCGCCCACCTTACAAAAGAAGGCGGGCGGCTGAAAAATTACTTAATACAGGGCTTAAATCTTTTAAGCCCCACACGCTAAACAACTCTCAAATTAAGCTTTTGGAGCGGGATCGGCAATGTATTTGAAAGTAGGTTCCGAGTTCCAAGGGCCGCGTTCATCCTTGCCATTTGTGGACAAGTTAAAGTAGAGATCCACAGTGGAATCTGGCGGAATATTGCCGAACATCGGATCGGTGAGTTTACCCAGCGATTCCAGAGCTTTCATGAACATTTGAGTGTGAGAAATTTCGCGAGTCAGCAGAAACTGCAACGTCTTTTTCGTTCCCATATCCGGTGCTAGTTTAATCAACTCTTCGTAGGTTTGGCGGGCTCCTGCTTCCGCGCCGATATTAGCGCGCAAATCGCGCACTACATCGCCGCCTTCGTTGACATAAGCACCCGTCCAAGCTTGACCTTGGCTATCGAGCAAGTGCGGGCCTACACCGCGCACCGCAAACAAAGTGCTTTTATAAGCTTCTGTTTGGTCAACGTTTTTGGTGTGCATTTCAATGAGTTTGCCCACCATTTCTAAGTGGCTGAATTCTTCTATTGCAATATCTTGGAGCATATCCTTAATCCCTGCATCTTCACAGTGAAAGGACTGCACCCAGTATTGCAGAGCTGCTGTCAGTTCTCCGGTTGCTCCGCCAAACTGTTCTAGCAGCAATTGGGCAAAACGGGGGTTGGCTTCGTCTACAGTCACCGCAGCCATTAATTGTTTTTTGTGAAAAAACATGGATTGATACCTCTCTTTAATTCTGTTGTTACAGTCTCAGGATCGCAGACTTGTAGCTGTGTTCACCTTCAGCATCCATTGTGCGACAATCGATCGCACCGAGCCTCGGTCGATGGATACATCTCTCGCGACAAATTTCTCTGCTTTCAGGTAGAGTTTAAATATGAAATTATACTTAGTGAGTCGGTAGACCCAATTACAATTTAGGAGCAGGATTATTGTCGCACTCGGTTAATTTTGCTGACAGGGCATCGAGGTGTCGCAGCCACTGAATGCCGCCAACCCAACTGCGAGAGGGGAGGTGTCCGATTGGTGCTTGCTGACTAAATTTAATCTGCCCTAAAGCATTAGCAGAATTGTAGGTTTGCCAGTTGACCCGATCGCAAAATCTGATATAGTCTCCCTTAACGCTTTCGTAAATTTGTTTTTGGACGCTGAAGCCAAACCGACCTTGACTGTAGTGCAGCCAAAGGCGATCGACTGTTTGCAAATCTTCGCAGGGTAGCTGGTAAATTTGGCTAATTTCTAGCTGAGTTCCCGGTTGCTGAGAAAGAGACTGACACATCAAGCCCCAAGTTTCGCGATCGGCTTCTTTCCACTTTTTGTTTGACAAAAAATCTCGCAGTTTGGTATAATCTATTCCCCGTGCCGAAATCATGGTCTGATCGAGATTTGAAGTAACAGATAAGGAAAAAGTTTCTGCGGACTTGGCGACGGCATTTGTGGGTAAAATCGGAGAATCAGGAGTTGGTAGCGCGCTGATATCGGCCGAGTTGTCGCTATTATTAAGAGCAGGAGCGATCGGCTTTTTGGGCGAAAGCAAATTTTGATGGCGAATATCTAAAGCTGCTTTGATATCGTCCAAAACTTCCGCAGCAAAACTGTACCGCTGAGTGAGACGAGTTTGCAGCAATTTATCTAAAATTTCACCTAACTCGTCGCTAATACTCGTGGCTTTGGGGAGAAACTCGCGCCACCACCAGCGCTCGTTGTTGCAGTCGTACATATCCAAGGGAGGAACTTGCGTCATTAGGCGAATGCAAGTAACCCCTAAACTGTAAAGGTCGCTAGCAGGAAATACTTTGCCGCGCATTTGTTCGGGAGCTACATAATCTTGACTGCCGATGAGCGTTGCTGAACGGAGTATCGCTGTATCAGTCAGCAGTTTGGCAATGCCGAAATCGATCAATACGAGTTTGTTGTCTGACTGGCGGCGGATAATATTTTCGGGTTTGATGTCGCGGTGAATGACGCGCTTGTCGTGGATAAATTGCAGCACGGGCAATAAGTCTTGCAGCACTTGCCAAATTTGATTTTCATCGTATACACTATTGTCTAATTCTTGTTTAAGAGTCGCTCCCTCTATAAACTCTTGAACTAAATAAATATGGCCTTCTTGTTCAAAGCAGGCTAATAATGTGGGGATTTGCGGGTGTTTTCCGAGTTCGTCTAAACGGACGGCTTCTTGGCGAAATAATTCAACGGCTTTGTTGAAAATTTCGGGGTCGCGGTCGTAAAAATAAAATTGCTTGACTGCACAGCGGGGTACAGATGGGATGTCTTCATCAATTGCTAGGAAAGTTTTACCAAATCCGCCTCTACCTAAAAGTTCAATCGGGCGATATCGCTGTCTCAGCAACAGGTTAAAGCCGCAGTTTAAGCAAAATTTGGCGGTGTGGGAGTTTTGAGGATTTTGACATTCTGGTTTGATACAGTAGCTCATATCGATTTTAGATTTTAGATTTTAGATTTTAGATTGCACAGAAGAGTTTTTTTTAAACGAACCGCGAAGACGCCAAGGGCGCGAAGGAAGAGGGAAGAGAGAAGAGAGAGAAGAGGGATGGTTGATAACTGTCCCGCTTCTGGCGTTGTATTTTTCGGGGGGCGGGACCCCCCACAAGCATTGCATCTGAGATGTTGCACCATTCTCAATAAGGCTTTTAGGGGCGGGCTAGAAGAGCCCACCCTAAAAGAAATTCATTCTTTGTGGAACAGGCATCTTGCCTGTTCTTAAAAATGGTGCAAGAGGTGAGTTTTACCAAACTGGACTGTAGATGCGCCTGGGGTGATAAGGCTATTTTAATGCGCTAGATCGAATCGGGACGCTGCCAGAGCTGCCGAACCCACGCCGCATGACCGAAAGCATCCAGGATACCCGCCACGTGGTTCATCCGTGGAGACATAAAAAACCTGTATCCGATAAAGGAGCCCCCGAATTTATCTCGCGCAAGTCAATGCTTCAATTCTAAAATCTAAAATCTAAAATCTAAAATCTAAAATCGATTGAGTGCTGGGGGCGAGATAATTGCCGTTGGCGAAGCCCTCGAAGAGGCTCGCACAGGCCGATCGCACAGAGCGAAAATTGTGCTATAGTCTTACTGTGCTTGGAACTTGAGGCACCATCGATCTGTCCGGTTCAGGGACGCTCAGAAATATTTCAAAATATTTTTGCCTTACCCCTAGACTTGTGCTGAGATATGATGCTATAGTTAAAACAGATACGGCGAGCGTAGCCAAGTGGTTAAGGCAGTGGTTTGTGGTACCACCATTCGTGGGTTCAAGTCCCATCGTTCGCCCTTTTGATTCTCAACTTGTTTAATTCGATCGCCCGTTGCCTGTACGGTAATTTGCGATGGTCGTAGGGTGTGCAATGCACACCTTAATTTTTTTTTGGAGGTCGCGGTTCTGTCGGCACAAGTTCCGATGTGCTAATCTTAAATCCAATCTAAAATCTAAAATCTAAAATCTAAAATCAAAATATGCCGTCTTTAGTAACAGAAGATTGGGGATATAAATTTAGTGGCGATCGCACAATTAATAAGTTTATTCGGGATATAGAAGGAGAAGCGGCTTTAGGGAAATATTGCGATTGGGAATGCAAAGAGCGTGCGGAAATTCTGATGTCGGAGATAGCTGGCAAATCCCACAATCTTTTCTACGTGCGCCGCCAAAAGGTAAATGAGAGATTTTCGGAAGAAGAAATCTGGGAATTGCTGCTTGCTACGGATGGAGATGATTTTGAATTACCTCAATTGTTGCAAAAAGCCGATCGCACTTTGCGGCTGTTAGCAACTGTACGCTGTGAAGACGGAATTGGCGGTTTAAAACTGCTGGATGCTGGTTTGGTGGCGGTTCCCAGAGGAAGGAAAGATGGGTATTCTTTGCCGGTTCAGTTGCGACTTTTGGCTAACAGTAGATCGCCAATTCCTGTAAAGTCGATCGCCCGCGTCCAACAAATGCCATTTTGGGACGACAGGCACATACCGACTACGGAACAACTAAAAGTTTGGCATACTTTTTTAAATGTAGAAAAACGCATTGCGGAAGCGCGTCAATTTTGTGTACCTTTTCGCGCTCATAATTACGGTTCCGGCTTCAAAATCGTCACTTTTGAAATTGAGCGTAATTCCGCAACTATTGACGGCTATGAGGAAAATCCCTTAGAATTGGGCGACTTTCGCGAAAGGCTGAAAAAAGCCAGAAATGAAGAAATTATCCTGTTTGATTCGCCGCCCGGAAGCAGAAGCAGCCGCGAGGGAGAGACATTAGGCAGCATCGCTGAAATTGACTTTGAACATGGTAAATTACGCATTAAGTTAGATGTTGATTTAGGAGCTCGCATGGCGGGTGGCAGATATCAAATGCCCAAACAAGGATTCTTGTATTTTGAGGCGGCGGGCGATATCAGTCAGATTGAACGCAAGAAAAAAGCTTTAAAAATGCTGACAGATGGCCGCGCTCAAAATCCCTATTTGAGCGAGTTTTTATTCGACTCTTCTCAGGCGAGAATACCCGAAAAACTGATTAAATTGGATCGGGAAAACTTATTAAATCGCAATGCTAATGAGGATCAACTTGCTGCCGTAGAAACGGTGCTTTCGGCGCGGGATTTAATTTTGATTCAAGGCCCGCCGGGAACGGGCAAAACGACTGTGATTGCGGAGATTTGCTATCAAATTGCCCGTCAGGGTGGCAAAACGCTCATTGCTTCGCAAGCAAATTTGGCTGTAGATAATGCTTTGAGTCGGCTAGTTCACAATCCGGCGATTCGGGCTTTGCGGAAGGGAAAAGCTCATAAGGTGCAGGAAGAAGGGCAGCCCTTTTTGGAGGAAAATGCGATCGGCACTTGGCTGCAAAATACGGCGACTGACTGCGAAGAAAAGCTCTCGCAGCGCCTGACTAATGTCAAATCTTTGCGGCAGTTGGTGGCAGATTCAGAGCGATTTACCGCCTACTGTGCCGCAGAGAGAGATTTTTTTAATGAACTAAAACACCTGCACGACAGTAAAGCAAGTATTGAGGAAAAGTACAGCCAGCAAGCAACCAATTATGAACTAATTTTAACCGAAAAAAGCGAGATTGAACCTCTAGTTAGTGGGTTAGAAAATCTGCTGGATGCGCCTAATGTTAACTGGGAATCTCCCGAAGTTGCCGAGTTTATGCCCCGACTAAAACCATATTCCGACGGGAATGTTTTAGTAGAAAACTTTATGGCAAATGTTCGGATTGCTGCTAGCAATGCTATTCAAATAGGCTTCGATCGCCCTGCTTGCGGCGCGTTTGGGATTGCGGTTTGGCTGCAGGAAACTGTAGCAGCGCAACTATCGGAATTTAAGACGGCATTCGATCGCGCTGATGATGTTTGTCACGCTATGTCGGCGGTTGCAGAGTCGTTGCGGGTGTCGCGGCAGATGTCGGATGCTGTGAATCAACTCGAATTGGGCGATCGGCAAAATCAGACACACCGCCACAATCTCGAACAGAAAATCAAGAATTTGGAACTGCGAAAAGCGGAAATTGCAGCCGTTGTCGTCGCCGTTGCACAGTGGATTGAGACGGCGGATACGGGACTATATGAAGTCGTGAAAACTTGCTGGGAAACGGGCGCAATGCTGACGGATGATATGGTAGAATTGCCCGCAGGATTGCTGAAAATTGCCCGATCGCTCAAATTGCCGATCGTGCCGCCCAAATGCAAAATCAATTTGCCCGATTTGGATCGGTTGCAAAAGGCGATATCCCACGAAGAAAGCGCAGGTTTTAAGGACATACAAGGGCAACAGTTCCGGTTTAGCGAGTTTTTGCACCTAAATTTGAGTCAAACGCCGATCGTGCTCTCTGCGGGCGATCGTACACAGTGGCAGCAACTAGCAAAAGACTTCGCCAGTTACTCCCAAGTCAGCCAAAGTCAGCGCAAATTTATCATCGAAAAAGCAGCGACTTTCTTAGCTAGCATTCAACAATTTTACAGTCAATCGTTGCAGCCAAATCATATCCAGGCTACCTTCGATCGCCTAGTCAAAGAATTGCTGCACAGTATCCTCGCCAATGCCCGTCAGTGCGTGGTTCCCCTGAAAACCGAAACCGAACAGCAGCTTATAAAACAGCAACAATTATTAGATAAAATCGGTCAAACCTTAAACCAGCAGGAAATAGCCGCCGCTAAACTTCAGGTAGAAACAGCGCAGCAAGAGGCAAACTTAAAAATTAGCGAAGTTACTAATTTGTTGCAAGCAATTGTCCAACAGCCAAACGTACCTGAAAAATTGCGAATTTTATCCGAACAATATCTCGCCCAAAAATCGAATATCTGGGAGCAACCGCAACAGTTTGTCAAGCAAGTTGAGGCTTGGAAAGCAAGCGCGCTTAAGCTTGAAAAATCCATTGCTGAGTTAGATCCTTTTGGGGTTTTGGAAACCATTAAAAACACCCTTGACGAGCATTTATCCCCGCTACAAATTGCGGCTGCAACTTCGCAGCAGCAACTCGTTCAACTGCAAGCAGAGTTGAGCGAAATTAACGCTCAACTGCAACAGCAGCAACCAACAGCAGCATTACTTGTTGAGAGAAATTGGTGGGAGTCAGCATGGCAAACTATCCCCACTCAATATCAGCCCGAAGTTCCGAATACAGGATTATTCACCGTAGCTTTTTTGAACAAAATTAAGCGTTTATTCAAAACTTGGCAGCGGAAATTAGAACAAGAAGAAACCGCACTAAATCGCTCTCAAACGTTTGTGACAGATTGGATTCAAAAACTCCGCAATCCATCAGAAAAAGACCGCAACGATTTAAAGCAAATTTATATTGACAATGCTAACGTGATCGGCATTACTTGCGTGCAAGCTGCCAGTTTCGATTTTACTAAAAACTTTCCCAGCTTTGATGCAGTCATCATTGACGAAGTTAGCAAATGCACTCCCCCAGAGTTGTTAATCCCCGCTTTGAAAGGCAGAAAGTTAGTATTAGTGGGCGATCACAGGCAATTGCCGCCGATGTTTAATCAAAGTACGATCGACGATATTGCCGAAGACATCGGCTGTACCGGAGACGAACTTAGCTTCATAAAAGAATCTTTGTTCAAAGTATTGTTTGAAACTGCCAGCGACAGCATCAAAAAAATGCTGACAACTCAATACCGAATGCACCCGCAAATCATGGGCGCAATCAATCAGTTTTACCAGCAAAAGCTCAACTGTGGCATTCAGGAAGCAGACACCAAGCGCGCCCACAACCTCGCAGGTAGAATCATTCAAGAAAATAATCATATCCTTTGGGTGAAAACGCCGATCGGACAAGGATTTGAAGAGGAAAAACAGGGTACTTCGCGGTTGAATGTCAAGGAGATTGATGCGATCGAGCGTTTGTGCGAACAAATGGAGATAGCTTGGCAGCCCAAAGTTGCCGACGGTGAACCACCGAAAGAAATCGGAATTATCACTTTTTATGCGGCTCAATTAAATGCAATTAAAGACAGAATCGAAGGCGACAGATTCCCTGCTTTGAGCATCCGCACTGGTACGGTTGACATATTTCAAGGCATGGAAAGACCTGTAATTATTGTCAGCACAGTGTGCAATAATGTTAGGGGCGATATTGGATTTGCTAAGGAACCGGAACGGGTGAATGTGGCATTTTCCCGCGCTCAAGAATTGCTGGTAGTTGTCGGCTGTCACGATTTATTTACTCAACAAACAGGTACAGTGGGAAAAATGTATCAGGAAGTTTCAAAAACGGTGCGTCACTGCGGAGGTTTTGTAGATGTCTCTAGCGTCCTCAACTAAACCCATAGACTCGAATTTAAGTTCGCTAGCCGAACAAATTGAGCAACAAAATCCGGGTTTGTCAGTGTTGGCGGCGCGTCAATTCCGCTTTGCAATCCGCCAAACTCCGCTGGAGGTGGCGGTTAGCGAACCGCGTGAGTTTAACGTGTTGGAAGAGTTCATTTTGCGGGCGGGCGTTGAGTTTGAACCTGCGCCAACTTTGAAGGAATTGGCGGATTTGCTGGGGTTAGACGAGATTTTTGTCAAGACTACGGCGGCGACTCTGGTTAGTTTGGAAAGCTTGGAGGTGGCTGAAAATGGGCAAATTGCGATCGCCCCCCAAGGTAGAGATTTTTTCGATAAAGGTGCGGTTAGTCGATCGCAAATTCAATCACTTTATGCCATTTCCGATCCGCTGAATCAAACTCTTACCTTTAAATTCGATGCTTTAGCGGCCGAATCGGTCAACTTGCCAGATTTAGCAGATTTAGTATCGCTCGAACATAAAATTACTGACCTAGCGGATTTAAGTATAGCAGAAATCCAGCCGTTAATTCAAGCTTCCGGCTTAGGAATTCACGCCCCACAAAACGGCAAAATTGTCTCTGCTTGCGATGTCATCGGCGACGATTTAGAGATTTGGCAAACAGTCTCGATTTTTGTGTTGTTAGATGCGATCGAAAATAAAACTACTATTCAAGTCCGACAGGGAAAGCAAATATTAGAAACTGCATCAAACTTGCTAAACGAACTGGAATCCCAGCAAAAACTTTCCTTGAACGACTTATGTAAAGTAACCCCAGACATCGCACAGCAAGAATCAGAGACAATCCCCGTCCCGAAAAGTCCTAAAAAGCCATCTAAGAAGAAACCCAAGTAAACGATATGATGAGGACTCAAGTCCTGATTAACTTAAAAATTAAAACTCTTTAGAAAATTAGGATTGTACCGATTGACAATATACCGTAATTTCGATATAATTAATAGTTATTTGCAATCGCGCTGAGAATTTGTTTGTGTCTGCCAAAGATACTTTCCACGAATCCGTAAAACGGGCCCTTCAAAAAGAACAGTGGGTGATTACTGCCGATCCACTAAAGTTCAAGTTTGGTAATGTTAACTTTCAGGTCGATTTGGGAGCAGAAAGGCTTGTCGCAGCGGAGCGAGGTGGGGAGAAAATTGCAGTCGAAATCAAAAGCTTTCTCAATTCCTCTGCGATTACAGACTTTTATGCTGCATTGGGGCAATTTCTCAGTTATCGGCTTGCCTTGGCATCGGTTGAACCCGATCGCAAATTGTACTTGGCAGTTCCATTTGAAGTGTATAGAACATTTTTTCAGTATGAGTTTACTCAAACTGCGGTACAACAGTATCAGGTGTTGCTAATCGTATACCATCCCAGAAATGAGGTGATTGTGCAATGGACAAACTAGCTCAATATCGTCAATATGTTCAGACATTAATAAGCCACTATGCCGAAGATGATGTTTCCGATGATGAAGTCGAAGTGCAACTTATTTTAGACACAGAACGAGATCATTATCAGTGGATGAATGTCGGCTGGCAAGAGTTAAGCCGGATTTATCGAACCATCATTCACATTGACATCAAAGATGGCAAAATCTGGCTCCAGCAAAATTTGACAGATCAAAATCCTGCGGAGGAATTAGTTGAAATGGGAGTACCGAGAGAGGATATTGTTTTGGGATTGCAACCCCCATACAAACGGCCCTATACTGATTACGGTGTAGCGTAAAATGTCAAGCTAAAAAAAATAGAATAGTCAGATACCCGACTTCGCCAAAGTTGTCGGGTATCTAATTCGCCCTACTAAGCGTTAACGCATTTCAGCATCCGTAAAGTAGCCGCCGCGTAATTGCGCTTTGCATAATCATTCGGAGCAAATTGATTGCCCATTTTGTTAATAGCGGCAGTAACAGAACGGGAGCATCTCAGTTGTGTAAAAAGCATTTTTTTTATTGTAGTGCGAGCGTCCCCGCTCGCGTATTGTACAATACGCGAGCGTCCCCGCTCGCACTGTAAATGCAAAACTGAGATGCTCCCGTTTATTTGCTAAGCTAGAGGTGGCGCTTTGTCATCAATAAACTTTAGATTTATGCACAGGTTATTAACTGGGAAACTGCGAATAGAGTATTTAACTATACCAATCGCTAATCTTCCAGCAAATCTATCCGGTACTAAAATTGTACAGCTTACGGACTTTCACTATGACGGGGTGCGGCTGTCGGAATGGTTGCTAGCAGAGGCGATTGCTGCGACCAACGAAGCTGAACCAGACATGATTTTTTTAACTGGTGACTTTATTAGCTACGATCCCGCACCTATTTACGGCTTAGTGCAGCGATTGAAAAACTTGCAAAGTCGAGTGGGAATTTACGCGGTTTTGGGCAATCACGACCACTATTTGCCGGGGGCAAAAACAGAGGTTGCTAATGCTTTAAATAGCGTCGGAATTCGGGTTTTGTACAACGAAGCAATCTATCCTTTGGGGTCAGAATTGGCTTTAGTTGGGCTGGCAGATTTTTGGTCGGGCGATTTTGCGCCTAAGCCTGTAATGGCATCCATAAATCCCGCAATTCCTCGGATTGTCTTGTCTCACAATCCTGATACTGCTGAAAAGCTGCAAAATTGGCGGATTGATTTGCAGTTGTCTGGACACACTCACGGCGGTCAAATCGTTATTCCCGGTATCGGCCCTTTGTACGCTTGGGTCAGAAAAATTGGCTCTTTGATTCCTCAACGAATCGGAAAGTTCATTCCTTTTATGTCGGCTTGGGATCGAGTAGTTACTCACTGGGAATGGGCTAGCGGTTTGCATCAGGTTGGGAGTAATTTGCTGTACGTGAATCGCGGTTTGGGAACTTATGCGCCAGGGAGGCTATTTTGTCCGCCGGAGGTGACAGTAATTACTTTGGTTTGTCAACATCTGTAAGGGCGGGTTTAGGGTGCACACTTTCCCGATAATAGATAATATAGCAGAAGGAAAAAGGAAGTTCGGCAACGAGCAATGTACGGGATGTAACGGATGTAACGGATGTAAAGGATAGAAGGAAGAGGGAAGTTCGGCAACGAGCAATGTACGGGATGTAACGGATGTAACGGATGTAACGGATGTCCGTCGGAAGAAGGAAGAGGGAAGAAGGAAGAGGGAAGAAGGAAGAGGGAAGAAGTGAAAAGGATTTTTGTACAATGTCTATTATTTCTAATTTGCTTCTCCAAAGCGATAGCCTCTGCCGTAGACTGTGTGAATTAGCACCGATTCGCCTGGGGCTTCTATTTTGCGGCGCAGCAGGCGAATTTGAGCGGCTAATACATTGCTGCTGGGTTTTTCTGCTTCACTCCACAAATACTGGTGCATTTGTTCGTGTGTTAGCAATTGACCGGTATGGCGCATTAAGTATTCTAATAATTGACATTCTTTTTCTGATAAGTCAATTGTACGATCGCCCCGATAAGCTAATTGATTGTCGTAGTCTAGCTGTAAATCTGCAACTTGCAGCCGCCCGACAGCAACCTCGGCATCAAAAGTAGGAGGCCGCCGCAGCAAGGCGCGGACTCTGGCTAGCAGTTCTCGCAGTTCAAAAGGTTTGACTAAATAGTCGTCTGCACCGGCGTCGAGTCCTTGTACGCGATCGTCTACGGTATCTTTGGCGGTGAGAAATAACACGGGCGTATTCCGTCCTTGCGATCGCAACTTCTGGCAAATTGCGAGTCCGGTTTGTCTCGGCAGCATCCAATCCAAAATTAGCAAATCGTAATTGCCCTGCATTGCTAAATTGCTGCCACTTGCTCCGTCAAATGCCACATCAACTGTATAACCTTCGCGGGTTAAGACTCGACTCAAAGGGTCAGTCAACTCAACTTCATCATCAACTAAAAGAATCCGCATCCTGATTTCATATTTGAGACTTAAAATTTGAGATTTTAAGTTAAGTAAACTGATTTTTGCTAATTTTTCAAGTGGGCAATACTTTCCGATTCGCTGCAAGCTGCTGCTACCCATTCCTGGATGGCAGGCAAGGCCAACATCGCATCCGCATAAGCTTTTGCTACTGAATCTAATTTGACTCCGTAGGTGATAAAACGCATCACAACTGGGGCAAACATAGCGTCAACTACTGTGAATTTCCCGAACAGCATATTGCCACCTGTTCCGAATTTTTGGCGGCATTCGCGCCAAATGGCAAAGATGCGATCGATCTCTGCTTCTACACCGGGAGTCCTCCCTTCTCCCGGATAGCGGTTGCGACAGTCCATCGGCATATTTGCGCGCAAATTTAGGAAGCCTGCGTGCATTTCGGCACAGATGGAACGGGCGATCGCCCGTTCCGCTACATCGGCCGGCCACAAATCATTAGCAAAGCGTTCTGCAACGTATTCGCAAATTGCTAAAGATTCCCACACTTTCAGGTCGCCGTCGATTAAAACTGGTACTTTTCCCGATGGAGAATAGCGCCGAATTTCCTGATGGGTTGTCGGCCAGTCTAAGGGGATTCTCACCTCGGCAAATTCAAGTTTAGCTTGTTTCATCGCCAGCCAAGGACGCAGCGACCAAGAGGAATAATTTTTGTTGCCAATAACAAGTGTCAATTCGGTCATAGTTTAGCTGTCAGCTATTTGCGATCGCCCGTTAAATTTTAAGTTTTAGAGTTGAATACACAAAAGCGTGACACACAATGGCTATCGCGCGTTAGCGAAGCTTGCAGAAGAGGATCGCCGCGTTGTCTGCACCAGCCTCTGCAAGCATTTTACATTAACAGCCTCCCAGCGTTCCGCGTTTTTCTGCAAACTTCGATCGGGCGGCGCGATCGAACACGCTTGATTCCACATGGAGTGAGAAGCCTCTGTCCCTGGGAACCCTGGGCTGGTTAGCGCTAGGTACAGCTACTGTATAGTCCATTTCCTCCCTCTCTACACCACCGCCTGAGAGGATTTCATCTACTGTAATCTTTTTCAGGGAATCCGGGTCTACACTGTGAAAATTTCCGTCAAATTCTTGATTGTTTTCCATACCGACCGCCCTTGAAAAACGTGACGAAATAAAAACTTACTAAATATAATATATACCCAAACAAATGATCTAGCAAGACCAGAAATTTATTTTTCGCTAGGAACTCTATGTGTTATTCTGAGTTTGGTAAAAGCTGTTTCTGCTTACGCCGCGATCGCCCCCTTCTAAAATTTAGAAATTTACACTCTAAAAATTGACATGATTACTGTTGCACTTCCCAAAGGCGGACTGTTAGGAGATAGCATTCGGCTGTTTAAATCGGTTGGATTAGACTTCAGTGCTTTTCTCGATTCCTCTAACCGACAACTTCAAATTTATGACCCGACCGGCACTGCCAAAGCTTTGCTAGTAAGGACGCACGACGTACCGGTTTATGTGGAATACGGTCAAGCGGATTTGGGGATTGCTGGCTATGATGTTTTGCGGGAAAAAAAGCCGAAAGTTGCCAATTTAATTGATTTAAAATTTGGCAAGTGTCGGCTGTCGGTGGCGGTGAAGGAATCTAGTTCTTATCGACGAACTGTGGATTTGCCTCCTCACGGTAGAGTTGCTTCTAAGTTCGTACACTGTGCAAGGGAATATTTTCACAATTTAAATTTGCCGGTGGAAATTGTGCCGCTTTACGGTTCTGTGGAATTGGGGCCGATTACGGGTATGTCGGAGGCCATTGTGGATTTGGTTTCGACTGGCAAAACTTTGCGGGAAAATGGTTTGGTGGAAATTGATGTTTTGTTTGAAAGTTCAGCTTATTTGATCGGTCATCCTCTGAGTTACCGTTTGAATGCGGGGGGGGTGAATGAGTTGATCGGGAAGTTGAGAGAGCAAGTTTTGACGGCTGTTTGATAGTCTACAATTAGAGTGCTTTGATTGGTTAGTAGATAAGTAGAGAAACGGCATTGCCCATTGGCATCAACTTAAGCTGTCAGTCGGCGCAGTCCTTCTGTCCGCCAGGGAATGAATTCCACGGGGCTTATAGCTAAAGTCCTCTCAAAGAGGACTGAAGAACTCATTAGTCCTATGCAAGAGGACTTTAGCTTTGAGGTTCTTGTTTCAACCCCTGCCGGACTATTAGTTGTACGTTAAGTTGACACTAAGGATCGCGAATTAAATAATTTACACAAGTTTGTGGGGGGTAGGGGATGGGCGTCCCGCCCGCCCTTTCTGGACGGGCGGGACGCCCATCCCACAAGAACCATCACGCATTGTAAGTTATTTAATTCTCATTCCTAAACGGCAATGTCGTGTCCTACTCCCTGCGCCGGACACTGCATTGCCGTGCCCCTACAGATGCTAGCCTACTTTTCAGAATTGGTATAGGTTGGTAGCCAGGACTTTAGTCATTATTGGCGGTAAAAAATAGGAGTGAAATCCTCAGTACGAACTGGTTCTATTTAGTTGATTTCTGAGCAGTTACTTACAGGTATAAAACCTAGTTTTTCCTGGCAGCGGTTGATATAAAAACTGACGACTGTATCAGCCGGGTTTTGTTCGATTAGTTGCTGAAAATATCCCAAGGCGGCGACAAATCTTTCGGATTGCCATCCTTGAATTCCTTTGTCAAATAAACCCTGGGTAAGCTGCTTTGCCTCAGAGTCGGGACAGGAGGCGCTCCAGATTTCGTAGATTTCAATAGCTTCCTGCTTGCCGCGCGGGGTTACTCGATCGATCCAGCGATAGTAATAATTGTTGCGGGGCAAATGGCTGTCAGCAGCAGTCGCCCCAGAAGCAGAAATCATACTCTCCTGTGTTTCCACTTCTAAGTCGCACTTTAATAATAGACTTTCTTTAGAGTTTGAGTTGAGACTTATGCCATTTAGAAATTCTCTCGCATGAACAATGGCATTTTCGCTAACAATAATTTGGCAGCCGTATATTTTAGTTAAATTTTCTAACCGAGAAGCTGTATTTACCACATCGCCGATGACTGTAGAGTCCATGCGGCGATCGGAACCTAAAGTGCCGATCATGCCGATACCTGTGTTAATTCCCGTACCAATATTGACGGGAGATTCTAAATTGTATTGGTGGCGACTGGCATTAAATTCTTGCAAGGTTTCTTGCATTGCTACTGCGGCTTCGATCGCATTCATCGCGTGAGAATTTTGCTGGTCAAATACTGCCATGATTGCATCGCCTAGGTATTTGTCAATAAACCCGCCGTGAGACGTGATGCACTCGTTCATTTTAGTAAAAAAAGCGTTCAACCATTCAAAAGTCTCGCGAGCTTGTTGAGATTCCGCGATCGCAGTAAACCCGCGAATGTCGCAAAATAAAACAGTCAGCTCTTCTTCTGTGACATTGCCCAACTGAATAGATTCTATTCCTTGCGGTGCAATTCGTCCCAGAAGTTGCTCTGGCACAAATAGCTGAAATTTTTCTGAAAGATATTCGTTGGCTTCCCAAGCTGCGGCGATTTGGCGTTTGCTTTGCTCTTTTACCTGCTGGTTGAATTGGGAAGATACAGCTTGCGCTCGCATTTGACTCAACTGCAAAATATTTTCAACTTTTGCCAGCAATAAACGACTGTTAAAAGGCTTTGTCAAATAATCATCGGCCATCATTTCTAACCCTTTGATGCGAGACATATCGTCAGCGAGGGCCGTCAAAAAAATCACCGGTACAGTTTGCAAGGCCGTATCCTTCCGCAGGATCTCGCACACATCAAAACCGTCCATCTCCGGCATCATAATATCTAGTAAAATTAAATCGGGTCGAGAGGCGCGGGCAAGCGAGAGCGCTTCATGGCCAGATAGCGCTGATACTGTAGCGTATCCTTTGAGGTGCAATAACTCTTCCAGTAAAGTCAGATTAGCTGGCTCGTCATCAACCAACATGATGCAGGGCGACTTGTTTGACATGGAATATGATATAATATATCGAATTTAGCTCGGAAGTTGCGCGTGAGGAAGCTCGAAAACTGGTTGATTGGTATATTTCTCCTTACTAAACTCGATATTTTTCGTAGGAACAGGCTTTGGGAGGCAAGTGCGGGCAAGTCATCTAGATATTTATCTACTATTGAGTTTAACCTTTGTTGTTATCAATTATCATAAATTGCAGTGCTGGAACTGCAAATAATTATTGTTAGCCCAGAAAAGAACGGACAGTAGCGATCGTCAAATTCAAATCCAGTGGCTTGCTCAAATAAGCAGAAGCGCCAGCTTCCAAACATCGATCGCTGTCACCGGGCATCGCCATCGCCGTCACCGCAATCATCGGTACCGAATCCCAGACAGGATCTGCTTTAACTCGGCGCATCAACTCAAAGCCGTCAACATCCGGCAACTGAATGTCCATCAAAATCAAATGCGGCAGCAACTCCGGGGCTGCTGAGGCGGCGAGAATACGATCGGCCATCGCCTTCCCATCCGCGAGTATCTCTACCCCGTACCCCTCCAATTCCATCACCTCAGAAATTAACATTTGGTTAAAAGGCTGGTCTTCGACAACCAAAATCCGCTTCCTGCCAATTGGTAAAGCAATCGCAGAAGCAGGCACTAACTTGGTATCCAAAGCACAAGAAGCAAAGTTTCCCAACTGTTGACGCATCTCCGTCAAAGGCAGCCAAACGCGGAAAAGACTTCCCCGATCGCAAACAGATTGAAAAGAAACTGTTCCCCCGTGCAATTCTGCCAGACGCTTAGTCAAAGCCAAACCCAAACCTGTACCTTCGTGCCGCCGAGTCAGGGAAGAATCCACCTGTTGAAAAGGTCGAAATAGCAAGTGCCAGCGGTCTTGAGGAATGCCGATGCCGGAGTCTTTCACCTCAAAACAAAAATAAGGAGTGCTGGCATTTACAGGAGAACAATCCGGTCGGTAGTCGCCGTCTATTTCACTGCCGTAGGCCAGACGCCCGCTGAGTTTAACTTGTCCCTGTTCGGGGGTAAATTTGATGGCATTGGAAAGTAAATTAATCACAATTTGTCGCACTCGCCTTTCGTCGAGGAAAACTTTAGTAATACGGTAGTCGAGTTCTAAAGACAAACCGATTCGCTTTTTGTCTGCCCGTGGCTGCATCATTTTCATACAGTCTGTGGCGAGTTCTTGAACGCGAACCGGCTGTAAGTTTAGTTCTACTTTCCCCGCTTCAATTTTAGAAAGATCGAGAATATCGTTGATTAGCTGCAACAAGTGCTGGCCGCTTTTTTCGATCAGTTCTACATAGTTGATTTGTCGATCGCTCAACTGTCCGGCAGTTTGTCGCAGCAGCAAGTCAGAAAAGCCGAGAATGCTGTTGAGAGGCGTCCGCAATTCGTGGGACATTGAGGCTAAAAACTCAGATTTCAACTGAGAAGAATACTCTAATTCTTCGTTAACTTGGCGCAGGTTCTCTTGTGTTTGAGCCCGCTCGATCGCCGCCCCCAGAGTCCGGCAAGCAGCCTCCAGCACTTCTTGGTGGACGGCGGCTTGCAGTTTTTTGATGTTGCGGGACTCCAGCGTCAGCACTCCGATGATCGTGCCGTTGGTAGCTGCGATCGGAAAAATACCCAGTTGTCCGATTCCCGGATGCCGAAATTCCGGCACGGCATTGGGATGTTGGCCATAATCCTCGACAAGCAAAGGTTTACCAGTTTTCACCACTTCCCACAGCAAACCGATGCCGTAGGGAATGCCTTGGTCGAGCAATTCTTGCATTCCTGCGACTACTGGTTCCCCGTAAGTAGCCAAAAATTGACTAGAAACTTGGTTGCAAATCCCCGACGCTTGGCGATCGTTTCCCTTGCCGTTAATTACCTTGACATCTCCGAAAGCTGCATTCATTGCCTCTACTAAATAGGTGAGGGCAAACTGACCTATTTCTTGCAAACTGTCAGATTTTTGCAGGCGTTCGGTTAAACCTAAAAGAAAGCTCAGACGCCTGACTTCTGCGTTCAAGCTAGCTTGGGAGTTTCGGTATACCGTAACGTCTCTAAAGGTAAACAGCCGTCCGCCGCTGTTGGTAATCGTGGCGCACACCTCCAAACAAACCGCATTGGATTGCTCGAAATAAAATGATAAACTTTCATTCTGAGATTTTTCGAGTGCTTGCTGAAACTCTTGCCACTGCTGAAGGGACAAGTAACCCCGATCGACAATTTCCGCAAACAGCAAGTGGCACTTCGGTTTTGTTTCCAGCCATTCTGGGGACAGTTGCCAGATTCCGGCCAATTTTTTGTTAAACAAAACTAAGCACTCAGACGAGTCGAACAGAGCGATCGCATTGTCTACTTGATTGAGAATCAGTTCTTGGTCTGCCCTCAACTGGTGCAAGTCTCTCTCCATTTTCTCTGTGTGTGTAGTTCTTAGTTTTGTTGTCATAACTTTCTACGGATATGGCAAGAGTTCTTTGATAACTCTTTACTTAATGTTACATAATTTTACGTTTTTGGGCAGTGAGGGCGATCGATCTGCCTTGTGATCTGAGACACTTGCTGGTTTCCGAGGGCGATCGGAGCTACCTTTAAACTGCATCGGCTACACTGCTTAATCATCAGGTAATAAGGAGGGTAATAATTATAACAGAAAGAGAATCTTTTAATAATAATGCTGTCGAACTTGATGGCATCTGACTTGAAACTCTTGTGTCCAACCCTGTGCTAAATTTACCCATAAAAAAAACTAATTTGGGTGATAATAAAATATCATATCTCAAAATGCAATAACGACCTTACCCTTAAATTGTATTAGCAATAACTTGGTTATTTCGATTAACTGGTCAAGCAAATGTTGCGTTCAATAAAAGACGGGTAAGGTGCGCTTTAAGCACGCGAACGAAGTGATATCATTTGGGAGCATCTCAGTTTTGTAAAAAGCATTTTTTTTATTGTAGTGCGAGCGTCCCCGCTCGCGTATTGTACAATAC
>NZ_JAUBTI010000060.1:0-12481 GCF_036702415.1 Microcoleus sp. D3_18a_C4
TGAAACTTGCCGAACGTATTTATCTCGCGCAAGTCAATGCTTCAATTCTAAAATCTAAAATCTAAAATCTAAAATCGATTGACCCAACCATCCAACCGTTAGCAATAAATGGTAAGCTGTCGTGCATTTAAATTACATATTGTCTGTTCCCCCTTTTCCGTTCCCTGTTCCCTTTCACCAAATCCTCACACCCTATTTAAATGCTGAACAGCTTAAACCACTTAAAAGCGTCAATCAGTTCTACAACAAGCAAGTAGCTAGGTACAAAGGATTAATAAAAACTGGTACGTCACGTCGCCTTCAAAACATTGTCAGAACTCGCAATAACTTTAAAATCTTAAATCAAAAATTGGCAATCGGATGACGATCGCCCGTCCAGCTTTTAAAATGGACGGGTGATTAATCCTTTTTGACCAATGAATCATCCTATTAAATTCGGTACAGATGGCTGGCGCGGCATCATTGCTGACGATTTTACATTCGATCGCGTAGCGTTAGTCGCTCCCCTAGCGGCACAAGTTCTCGCACAAACCGGCAGTAGCGATCGCAGCAGCGGTACTGTAATTGTCGGTTACGACCGCCGATTTCTGGCTGAAGATTTTGCCCTCGCAGCGGCTAAGGCAGTCCAGAACGCAGGATTTGACGTGTTACTGAGCGAATCCTACGCCCCCACTCCAGCTTTTAGTTTAGCTGCCAAACAATTAAATGCTTTGGGTGCGATCGTCCTGACAGCCAGCCACAATCCCGGTGCATATTTAGGGTTAAAAGTCAAGGGCGGATTTGGCGGTTCAGTTTCGCCCGAAGTTACTCAACAGATAGAAGCAAAACTAGAAAATCCGGTGGCACTTTCAGCAACTCCCGGCAAATTGGAGAATTTCAATCCTTGGCCGGCTTACTGCAAAACCTTGCGGCAAATGGTAGATATTGAGGCAATTAAAGAAGCGATCGCCAGCGGCAAAATTACAGTATTTGTAGATGTAATGCACGGTGCCGCAGCAGGAGGACTAGCTCAAATTTTAGAAGTTCCGGTACATGAAGTCAACAGCGATCGAGATCCGCTGTTCGGCGGCGGTGCACCCGAACCTTTACCGCGCTACCTGTCGCAGTTATTTCGGGTGATGCGTACTCACCAGCGAAAAAGTTCTGGTTTGTCCATCGGATTTGTATTTGACGGAGATAGCGATCGAATTGCAGCCGTTGACTCTAGCGGCAACTTCCTCAGTTCACAAATCCTCGTTCCCATCTTAATCGAACATTTAGCAAAACGGCGCGGCTTGACCGGGGAAGTCATCAAAACAGTCAGCGGTTCAGACATAATTCCCAAAATTGCTAAGCTGTACGACTTGCCTTTATTTGAAACGCCGATCGGTTACAAGTATATAGCCGATCGAATGTTAACCACCCAAGTCTTAGTCGGCGGCGAAGAATCAGGAGGAATTGGCTACGGTACACACATCCCCGAACGAGATGCTTTACTGTCAGCGCTGTACTTGTTAGAAGCCGTTGTCAAATCCGGTGAAGACTTAAGCGAAATTTACAGCCGACTGCAACAAGAAACAAGCTTTACCTCAGCGTATGACAGAATCGACTTGCACCTAGCAAACATGGAAGAAAGGTCGCGTTTGCTGTCGCTGCTGCAAAATCAACCCTTAACAGAAATCGCCGGCAAAGCAGTTGTAGATTGCAACAAAGTTGACGGATATAAATTCCGCTTAGCTGACGGAAGTTGGCTGTTAATTCGGTTTAGCGGAACCGAACCCGTGTTGCGCCTGTATTCAGAAGCAGCTACATTGAAAGAAGTTATGCAAAACTTAAACTGGGCGAAAGCTTGGGCGCATAATTAATCGGACTTTTCCACCGCAGATAAACGCAGATGAACGCAGATGAACGCGGATGACACGATCTCAAATCTATCTTTCTCTGCGTCCTCTGCGGCCTCTGCGGTAAAAAAAAATCTTACTCACAATGAAATACTATTCCTATATCAGATGAATTTTAGGATAAAAACAAATGGCTTACAGCGATTTCAGTCTGGCGAGAGTCAAAAAAGATTTTGGATTAACCTTAAATGAAAGCCGCAATTTATTTGCCGACACAAAACCAGTTTCACCTTCAGAAATTTTAACCACAATCCTGATTGATTATGTACCGCTAGCAACTTTTATTTCCACAGAAAAAGCTCGATCAGAATTTTTGATTGCCCCGATATTAGCAGAAGTTAGGCGATTGTTAAACAAACGAGTTTCTCTTTTTTCCGGTAAGGATTTTACTGTAGATCCGGAAAGAGGCTTGCAAGGATTTTGCGACTATATTATTAGCGGTTCTTCAGAACAATTGTTCATCAGTGCTCCGGTTATAACAATTTTTGAGGCAAAAAAGGAAGATATCATTGGCGGTTTGGGTCAATGCGTGGCTGCAATGGTAGCGGCCCAATGTTTCAATCACAACCAAGACACTGAGGTCGATCGCATTTACGGGGCAGTGACGACGGGTACTAACTGGAAATTCTTGATTTTGGAGGAAACTATTGTTTATATCGATCCGATTGAATACTATATTAAAGAGGTTGATAAGATTTTGGGAATTTTGTTGCAACCATTTTCCCAATATGTTTGTTAATATGGATCGGTAAGTTTTAACAGAAATAATGACCGATCGCAAATTGCTAGTTGTAGCTACGGGCAATCCGGGTAAACTCAAGGAAATGCAAGTTTATCTTCAGGATTTGGGATGGGAATTGGAGCTCAAACCGGAAGAGTTGGAAATCGAGGAAACAGGCGAAACTTTTATTGCTAATGCTTGCTTGAAGGCGTCTGAAGTCGCAAAAGCAACAGGCAAATGGTCGATCGCGGATGATTCTGGTTTAATGGTAGATGCACTCGACGGTCAACCTGGGATTTACTCCGCGCGCTACGGGAAAACCGATGCTGACAGGATATCTCGACTTCTCAAAGAATTGGGAAGCGAACAAAACCGGGAAGCACAATTTGTTTGCGCGATCGCGATCGCGCGTCCCGACGGTACAATAGCCTTGCAAGTAGAAGGAATTTGCCGCGGCGAAATCCTCCACACTCCTAGCGGTACGGGAGGTTTCGGATATGACCCCATTTTCTACGTACCCGCACAGCAACAGACTTTTGCCGAAATGACACCGGATATCAAGCGATCGCACTCTCACCGCGGCCGAGCCTTCCACGCTCTTTTACCACAAATGGCGAACATTGTCAACCCCTAATGAAGAAAAAAGCCAAAACATGGGGTAACTGTGGCATTGGATATTGACACTTAGGTATCAAAAGTAAACAGGAAAGAGGTTTTTCGTTGGCAATGATTAGTTACCGATGACCAATTACCAATGCCCTGTTTGGCCAATGCCCAATGCCCCAGTATCTTAGATTGCCTCCAAGTTCTTTTCCCCAGTCCGAATCCGAATAATTTGTTCTACAGGAGAGATGAAAATCTTGCCGTCGCCAATCTCGCCCGTGCGGGAAGCCGCGATAATTTTATCAACCACCATGTCAACCTGATCGTTTTCCACAACAATCTCGACCTTGAGCTTTTGCAAGAACTCAACGGTGTACTCAGAACCGCGATAGCGTTCTGTCATGCCCTTCTGACGGCCAAAACCTCTAACTTCAGAAACAGTCATCCCCACAATACCAGCATTGACGAGTGCGATTTTCACTTCGTCTAGTTTAAAGGGGCGAATAATAGCTTCAACCTTTTTCAAGTTTCTCACTCCTAACAGTTAGTACCTTCGTTATATTACTTAAGCGGCGTGACATCTTTTAATATCACGGCCAACAGCAAGTATTTTGTCAAGTATATTACCCTATCTTGTACTCGCGATGAAATGCACGCCAACCTTTAACAATATTCTCGGATTTGCCGGGGGCGCGGGATCTCGGCTCCGGTCGATCGCGGTAGAGTTAAGAAGACTGCAGCAGCCGTCCCCCGCCGATCTGCTAAAACAGAAAAAGACCCCAGGAGACAGGAGTTTTCCGAGTTTCCGCTTTGCTATGTGAGATTTGCACGTATTGCTGAAAACTATAATTGCCAGAGGCGGTCAGTTAAACTATTCCTATGCACCCAGCTAGCCCTCCCCCTGACCGCAGCGGGCTTGATGCCCTACTGAGAAATCGCCCCTTCCTCGCCTTGTGGACGGGCCAGTTATTGGCCCAAGTGGCGGATAAAATCTTTTACGTATTGCTGATTATCCTCGTGAAAACTGGCGGTTATACACCTGGACAGAATCAGGAAAATTCTATGCTGTCAGCGGTGATGATTGCCTACACCGTGCCGGCGATCGTCTTTGGTTCGGCCGCCGGTATCGTCGTAGACCGCTTTTCTAAAAAGCAAATGCTGATTGCCTGCAACGTGATTCGAGCCGCGTTGATTGTAGCTTTGCCGTTTTTGCCCAAAGCTTTTGTCGTTTTGTTGACGATGACGTTTTTAATCTCTACCGTAACGCAATTTTTTGCTCCGGCAGAGCAGGCTGCAATCCCCCTGACCGTAGGGCGAGAGGGACTGATGTCAGCAAATGCGCTGTTCGCCTCGTCCACAATGGGCGGGATTATTGTCGGGATGACGATCGGCGAACCGCTGTTTAGTTGGGTCAAACACAGCTTCGGAACAGCTTCTCAAGAGTTTTTGCTCGGCGGGCTGTACCTGATATCTGCAGGTTTGATCTATACCATGCGGATCAAAGAAAGTCATGCCGGCAGCAGTGGCAAAAACGTCCATCCTTGGCAAGACCTCAAAGAAGGTTTGCGGTATTTGAAACACAATCACCTTGTCAGCAACGCGATGGTGCAGTTGACAATTTTGTATTCCGTGTTTGCGGCGCTTCAGGTGCTGGCGATCGCGCTTTCAGGCAAAATAGGTCTCAAAGAAACTCAATTTGGCTTTTTGCTGGCTGCAGCGGGAGTCGGAATGGTCTTCGGCGCAGCCTTTTTGGGACACTGGGGTCATCGAATGCACCACAAACCTCTGCCTTTAATCGGTTTCTTGATGATGGGTTTTGTATTAGCAATGTTTGCCTTTACTCGACTGTTATGGGTGGGATTCGGATTGAGCGCTCTGTTCGGTTTTGGGGCTTCCTTAATTAACGGCCCGATGCAAGCTCTGATTCAAGAAAAAACTCCAGAATCTATGCAGGGAAAAGTTTTTGGCTTGGAGAACAATGCGATTAATATTGCTCTGAGCTTGCCTTTAGCACTGACCGGCCCGCTGACGGATGCTGTCAGCCAAGCCGTCGGCTCGGATGACCTCGGCTTGCGGATCGTGTTGCTGGGTTTGGGCTTTTTGGTCTCGGTGATGGGCATGGCAGCTTGGAAACATACTCGCAAAGTCTTGCAGGATGTTCTGTAAACTTTGCAAAGAAGGAAGAAGCAAGAGGGCTTGGTTTTCGCGATCGATCCATAACATAGCAACCGCCCTGATGATTAGGACGTTCTTAATTGCTCAAACGATTAGTTTTTCTTGTCGAATGCCGAATCACCAAAAAACGAGCGAGAAGCCCCTGGCTTTAGACATGGGGAGGAAAGCGACTGCGACGACCGTCGCCGTGGAAGGATCGCAATTGGAGTCGCAATGATATGATAAGTGCAGCGACTAAGAATAACCATCTACGTGTTGAAACATTTTAGTTTCGGTGAGATTCCGGCACAGTAAGCCACTACTGCATTTGAGCAGTCAGCCTATTTAACTGACAAAAAATATCAAAATGTGGAGCGTACCTATCTGGCATAAGTGATGGACTCCGAAAGCCGAAAAAAGCCAAAAGTATACGCAAAGCTTGGATGCGTCCATGCTGAGTGGGTAGAGGCGCATTGATAGCGCCTTTGAAAGTCCCTTTGTGGTCTTATTCAAGAATCCCCCTGATTCATCAGTGGGGAGTATCAAGAATGCTATACAAGCGTCATATCACGGTAAATCGGCATAGAAACAGCGATTTCCTCTGTTTCTTTTGAGCCTCTACTGTTCCACCATTTCGCGATCGGACACCACCCGCTCGCCAAACTTTTTGTAAAATATCAGCAGTCAAATTTTCAGAGTTTGACTATTGAGATTAAAGTATAGCGGTTCTCAAGCGTGGTGAGGTATGCCCTATGCCCTATGCCCTATGCCCTATGCCCTATGCCCATGAGTACCTCATCTTTCTGAGAAAGGCTATAGTATTATAAAACATGATTAAGATTGTAAACATCAATAGACAATGCTAGTATCATATAGCCAGATGATTAATGCCGATGCTAACGGGTCTTATAATATTTTGAGAAAAGCAATCCCAAATGCGTTTAGCGATGGGATAGGGAGCTGCGTAGTTCAGCCGAGGCGGGTTAATCCGCTCAAAGTAAAAGCGAAAGGGGAGGGACTTCATGCCTCCCACGTCATGTAATAGATGACTATAGTTTTACAAGCTATAAAAGCTTTCATTAAAAAACATAATTAGTTTAAGGAAGGAAAATCTGTGCAACTAAAAACTAAAGTGACCATCAGACGTGCAACTGGTGGATTTGCTCTGATTGACAGCTTGATCCGCCACGGCGTAAAGCATATTTTTGGTTATCCCGGCGGCGCAATTCTGCCACTTTACGACGAACTCTACCGCGCTGAAGAAACGGGCGCTATCAAACATATTCTGGTGCGACACGAGCAAGGTGCTGCTCACGCGGCCGACGGATACGCCCGCGCTACCGGACAAGTTGGGGTTTGTTTTGCTACTTCGGGCCCTGGCGCAACTAATTTGGTAACGGGGATTGCGACGGCCCACATGGATTCGATCCCGATGGTTATTATTACCGGTCAGGTGCCCCGTCCGGCGATCGGCACTGATGCGTTTCAGGAAACAGATATTTACGGGATTACCCTGCCAATTGTCAAGCATTCTTATGTAGTGCGCGACCCGATAGATATGGCGCGAATTGTGGCTGAAGCTTTCCACATCGCGAGTACAGGGCGGCCGGGGCCGGTGTTGATTGACGTGCCCAAGGATGTGGGTTTAGAAGAATTTGACTATCTGCCCGTGGAACCCGGATCGGTGAGAATTCCGGGCTACCGGCCGACGGTGAAGGGAAATCCCCGGCAAATTAATCAAGCAATCTATTTGCTGAAGGAAGCAAAGCGTCCTTTGCTTTATGTGGGCGGCGGGGCGATCGCGGCGGGGGCCCACGAGGAAATTAAGGAACTGGCCGAACTTTTCCAATTGCCGGTGACGACAACCCTGATGGGCAAAGGTTCCTTTGACGAAAACCATCCTTTGTCTGTGAAAATGCTGGGGATGCACGGCACTGCTTACGCTAATTTTGCCGTTACCGAGTGCGATTTGCTGATTGCTGTCGGGGCGAGGTTTGACGATCGCGTGACGGGCAAATTAGACGAGTTTGCCGCGCGCGCTAAGGTGATTCACATCGATATCGATCCGGCGGAAGTGGGCAAAAATCGCGGCCCTGACGTGCCAATTGTGGGAGATGTCCGCCAAGTTTTGATCGATTTGCTGCGCCGCTGTCGGGAAACTGGAGTTTCGGGGAAGGCCGGACAGACTGCGGAATGGCTGCACAGGATCGATCAGTGGAAACAGGACTATCCGTTAGTTGTGCCTCATTACCCAGACATTTTGTCTCCGCAAGAGGTGATTTCCGAGTTGGCGACTCAAGCGCCGGATGCTTACTACACAACAGATGTCGGTCAACATCAAATGTGGTCGGCTCAATTCTTGAACAACGGGCCGCGCCGCTGGATTTCGAGCGCTGGTTTGGGCACGATGGGTTTCGGGGTGCCGGCTGCTATGGGCGCGAAAATGGCGCTGCCCGATGAGCAAGTGATTTGTATTGCTGGCGATGCTAGCGTGCAAATGAATATTCAAGAGCTGGGAACACTAACACAATACGGCATTAATGTCAAGATTGTGATTGTAAATAACGGCTGGCAAGGCATGGTGCGGCAGTGGCAGCAGGCCTTCTACGGGGAGCGTTATTCCTCGTCGAATATGACTGTGGGGATGCCGGATTTTGTGATGCTGGCTGAAGCTTATGGCGTGAAGGGGATGCTGGTTTCGCAACCGGAGGAACTCAAAGATGCGATCGCTCAAATGCTCGCTCACGAGGGCCCGGTGCTGATGAACGTCAAGGTGACGAGGGACGAAAACTGCTATCCGATGGTAGTTCCAGGTAAGAGCAACGCTCAAATGGTTGGTTTGCCCGAACGTAGCAAGTTGCAATCTGCGGAGTTGGTTTATTGTCCGAGTTGCGGCGCTAAGAATGTTTCGAGCAATAAGTTTTGTCCTGAGTGCGGGACAAAAGTTTAACGAGTTTTGAGTGGGGACTTAGGCAGTGCCTGTGAGTCTCAATTTAAGGTCAAACGTAGTCATAGACTGCTGTTGATCGCCGAGGCCAGATCCCCCCTAGCCAACCCCTACTCCCCTTAAGAAGGGGGGGACAAGAGTCCGATTAAAGTCAACCCCTACTCCCCTTTTTAAGGGGGATTTAGGGGGATCTGGCCTCGGATCAAAGCGAGAGATATCAAAGGTTTCAAACTTAAGTTGACACGATGAAAGGCAATGGGATGTCCTTACCAGGCTCTGCTGTTCCACATTTAACACCATGTCCGCTGGCATCGCATCCAGAGCTTTAATCTCTAATCTCTAAGCATCTTTTATGAGCCAGTGTCTCAACCCGGATTGCCTATTCCAAAACCAGTCTGGCTATACAAAATTCTGTCAAAAATGCGGCAATAAACTGCTATTGGGCGATCGCTACGGAGCCCAAAAAATTATTGGACAAGGGGGATTTGGGCGCACTTTTCTAGCTATTGACGAGTATAAACCCTCAAAACCTCCCTGCGTTATTAAACAATTTTACCCCCAATTTCAAGGCACTTCTAGTATCCAGAAAGCTACTGAGTTATTTGAGCTTGAAGCAGTACGCTTAGAACAGTTAGGGAAACATCCTCAAATTCCAGAATTATTAGCATATTTTAGTCAAGATGGACGCCAGTATTTAGTCCAAGAGTTCATCGACGGTGAAAATTTAGCTCAAGCATTAAAATCTCAGAGATATTTTACTGAAACGCAGATACGCAACTTGCTTAAGAATTTACTGCCAGTATTTGAGTTTATTCACTCTCGCCAAGTCATTCACCGAGATATCAAGCCCGACAATATTATTCTCAGACAAGATGGGCAACTGGTTTTAGTTGACTTTGGTGCGGCGAAATATGCGACAAAAACGGCTTTAGCAGTAACGGGAACGCGGATCGGGACGGCTGGATATACCGCACCCGAACAAGCCAACGGCAAAGCCGTTCATGCTAGTGATATTTATAGTCTGGGTGTAAGTTGTCTGTGTCTGTTAACTGATGTTGAGCCAATAGATTTATTCGATGATAGCGAGTTTGAGTGGGTGTGGCGAGAACACTTAAAAACATCTGTCAGTTCGGAACTGGGTCAGATTTTAGATAAAATGATACAACCTGCTATTAAAAAACGTTATCAATCTGCTACTGAAGTTTTGCAGGATATTGGTACTCGATTACCTCAATTATCAGCTCAAACACCTCCACCAGCAACGCCACCAGACTCGCTTAAATCAGCGCAGGGTGTTGACTATACTCGTCTCCGGGATTTATTAGCAGCAGGAAAGTGGAAAGAGGCGGATCAGGAAACAATAAAGGTAATGCTGAAAGCTGCGAGACGGGAGAAGGAAGATTATTTTGATACTGACTCAATTGATAATTTTCCTTGCGATGATTTACGGACGATCGACCAATTGTGGGTAAAATACAGTCAGGATCGTTTCGGCTTTAGTGTCCAGAAAAAAATCTGGTTAGAAATAGGCGGTAAAGTTGATTATGACACTGAATGCAAGCTAGGCGATCGTGTCGGTTGGAGAAAAGGAGGCAGTTGGTTGGACACAAAAAACCTAACTTATAATAAACAAGCACCTGTGGGCCACCTCCCTAGGCAACTGTGCGGATGGTGGGGTGGGTTCCGGGGTTTGGGTGTGAAGTGGCGTTATGGTTCTTCTCTCGCATCAAGAGCTGTAAGGTGTAATTTATAGGAATTTCAGCCTTTTTTCAAGTCTTTTTTATCGAATCTTTTTTTACGAAATTATCGATTTTAGTCATTTCATTACGTGCTAATTGGATGGGTTTCACAAAGACACGACTACACGACTTACCCACTAAGGCCAAAGAAACCGGGTTTTTGGCCTAATCTGTGGGTGACAACGAAAGATTTTCGTAAAAAAACCCGGTTTCTGACCACCCGTGGGTATCAACTAATGCGTTATGCCATTGTGATTGAAAAAACACCGAATAACTATTCAGCTTACGCGCCCGATTTGCCCGGATGTGCAGCCACAGGCGCAACCCTTGCAGAAATACAGCAGCAAATTAAAGAAGCGATCGAATTTCACTTAGAAGGATTGCGAGAGGAAGGTTTACCGATTCCCGAACCAACTACGCTTTGTGAATATGTCGAAGCGCGATAATCTCAGAAACCCGGTTTCTTGCTGACACACCCTACAACAACTGTCAACTGCTATAAATGAATCTTTATTTGGGAATAGATTTCGGCACCACGGGCGCTCGATCGACTGTCATAGACTCCCAGGGTACAGTACATTGTGAGACAGAATATACTTTTGCCAACAACGGCAAACAACAGCCTGAATTGCCCTCGGTGTGGCAAAATGCGCTGTGGGATTCGATCGAGCAAATTCCCCCAGCAATCCGCAATCAGGTAAGGGCGATCGCCCTTGACGGCACATCCTCCACTGTCATGCTGTGCGATACCGAGGGTATACCAGTATGCGAACCGATTTTATACAATGATGCGCGCGGTGCAGCGGTGACAGAGAGGTTGCGGGCGATCGCGCCGGATAACCACACAGTATTGAGCGCTACATCGAGTCTGGCAAAACTCCTGTGGTGGCAGGAGGGCGGGCACGGCTGGTGGCAGGAGGGCGGGCACGGCTGGTGGCAGGAGGGCGGGCACGGGGGCACCGCCCCTACGGTTTTCCTGCATCAAGCTGACTGGCTGGCATTTCTGCTACACGGGAAATTAGGAATTAGCGACTATCACAATGCTTTGAAACTCGGTTTCGATGTTGATACTTTGTGCTATCCGAATTGGCTGATAGAGGGAATTGCGGGCGCTGCAACTCCTGAATTGCCACAAGTTGTCGCACCGGGCACGCCTGTGGGGGAAGTGAGAGCTCAAGTGGGCGATCGCTTCGGTTTTCCCCGCGATTGTATGATTTGTGCTGGCACAACCGATAGCATTGCAGCATTTTTAGCAAGCGGTGTCAATTCTCCGGGGGAAGCAGTAACTTCTCTCGGTTCTACACTAGCAGTCAAACTGTTAAGTCATACCCGCGTAGATGATTCTAGATACGGGATTTACAGTCATCGTTTCCCCCCCTTTTGTAGGGGCGGTGCCCCCGTGCCCGCCCTGGCAGGGGATTTGTGGTTAGTTGGAGGTGCTTCTAATACCGGAGGTGCGGTGCTGCGACACTTTTTTACTGATACTGAGTTGGATAATTATAGCACAGAAATTGATCCAGAACAAGAGAGTTTGCTGGATTATTACCCATTGTTGAAAAAGGGCGATCGCTTTCCGATTAATGACCCGAATTTGCCGCCCCGACTCGAACCGCGTCCCACTGATTCTGTGGAATTTCTGCACGGTTTGCTAGAAAGCATAGCGCGGATTGAAGCGCGGGGATATCAATTATTGCAAGAATTGGGTGCAACTCCTTTGACAAAAGTTTATACTGCTGGCGGCGGGGCAAAAAATTCGGTTTGGAGTGCGATTAGAAAGCGTTATTTGAAAGTGCCTGTTGAAACGCCGATTCATACTGCGGCTGCTTATGGGACGGCGTTATTGGCGAAGCATGGAAGTCAATAGATTTTAGATTTGAGATTTGAGATTTGAAGAAAGCGACTTCACGGATAGGTTAAACTTTTTCTATCAGGACTTACGCATGGCGATTGTCGATGCCTCAGAAGCAACTATCCGAGAAATCAAAATGGATTGGAATTTGCCATGATATCAATTCCGGCTGCGCCGGAATGATATAGAGGACACGGCAGTGCCGTTTCCCTACAATTGATCTGGGTAGGGAAACGGCACTGCCGTGTCCTGATTTCCGGTAAGATTAATTCCGATACAACCGGAATTTGCCATGAATCAACAACCTAGAATCCCCGACGCTGAAACCAGAAAGCGACACGTTGAAAAGATGCGTGAAGTCTGCCAACAGTTGGACGCTTTGACTCTCAACCTGGATGAATTAATCGCTATATTTGAAGCTGACAACCGCCGCCAACGTCGAGAACGTTTGGCGGGTAAATACAGGCGTGTGGAATCTCAGGTAGTCGAATAAGATATGAGATGTTGCATCATTGTTAATAAGTCTTTTATGAACAGGCTTTTCGGCCTGTTCCACAAAGAGTGAATTTTCTTGTGGAACAGGCATCT
>NZ_JAUBTI010000060.1:12581-33586 GCF_036702415.1 Microcoleus sp. D3_18a_C4
CATTATTGTTAATAAGTCTTTTATGAACAGGCTTTTCGGCCTGTTCCACAAAGAGTGAATTTTCTTGTGGAACAGGCATCTTGCGATGTTGCATTATTGTTAATAAGTCTTTTATGAACAGGCTTTTCGGCCTGTTCCACAAAGAGTGAATTTTCTTGTGGAACAGGCCGAAAAGCCTGTTCTTGAGAAGGGTGCAAGATGTGAGATAAGATCGATCGAGGGGCGATTCCCTACGGGAGAGTCTTGAATCATTTCTTTTGAGTCCCCTCTGTTCGGACTTTGGTTGTTTAGTAGCGGTTGAAACCGCCGACTCCGATCGCGCGCTAGTTTTCAACCCGGATTTGATATATGCTAATTTTGGCGCACCATCCAGACTAAAAATCCCAATATTTTATCTACGGGAGGTAGCGGATAGTCGGTAAGATCGATCGTCACTATTTGCCCTTCCAGCTTGAGAAACCGCCAAGCTGTGCCGCTGGAAACGCTGCCGTAGATGGCTGATATCGAGATCCCTTTCGCTTCATTAAACCTCTGGGCAGCCACCATTTCAGCAATACATTGACCCAAACCTACTTTCAAATCTCCTTTTTTAGCTTCTACCATCACAATTGCTGGGGCTTCAATGTCTAATTGTTCGGGGGAACGGCTGATGAGAAAATCGCAAACTCCTGTAAGTCCAACAGCAGCATCGACATTAAATTCTTCACCCGAAAACACGCTGATTTGTTGGTTCAGAATATTGCGAACTTCCAGCAATACAGGGTTGATAATAGCTTCAGAACGGGCTTTTTCTGTGCTAGTAGCGATCGCCCAAGGCAAATTTGTCTCTAGCAGGGTTTGCAAGGCTGTTGCGGGTGCGATCGGCTCGATTTCCGGCAGAAATCTGATTCCTTCGACTGCTGTGAGATTGAAGGCTTCTTTAACTTTGCCGATCGTTGTAAATTGACTGTAAGGCATAAAATCTGATGTTGTTTTTATTTCTGCTTTTCTATTACACTCGCTGCAACTTAGCTGTTCTCGGATCGATGATTTTTCTGCCCAAACCTGAAAACTTAATTGCCAGATTAGTTTTATCGCCTTCTCCCAAAACATGGGTAATTTCTCCAACTCCAAAAGCATGATGAAAAACCCGATCGCCCGTTTTCCAATCCGCCGATTGTCCATTGTTTCCCGGTTGAGAAGTGCCGGAATTTGCTGCTGAATTATTAGTTTTTCCTTTAGATGCAGCCGTTTTCCCCGCTTTAGTTTTCTTCGCACTTCCAGCCAGCAAATGTGGCGGCAATTCCCCTAAGAATAGCGAAGGGGTGCAGTGTTCCCGGAAACCTCCCCAAAGGCGGCGTTCGCGAGTGTGGGTGAGAAATAGCAATTCCTGGGCGCGAGTGATGCCGACGTAGCACAAACGGCGTTCTTCTTCGATCGCTTTCGGGTCGTCTAAACTGCGGAAATTTGGAAATAAACCCTGTTCCATTCCGACTAGAAATACTACGGGAAATTCTAACCCTTTTGCTGAGTGCAGCGTCATCAGCGACACGCGGGAATCTTCTTCCTGCAAGTCATCCAAATCGGATGCTAAAGATGCTTTTGCTAAAAATGATGTCAGCGTCGGTTCTTCGTTTTGTTCTTCAAATTGCAGCACTGCATTGTACAATTCTTTGACGTTTTCTATCCGATTCTCGGCTTCCTCTGTTCCTTGATTTTTCAAATCTTCAATGTAGCCTGAATCTTGGATAATTCCTTGGACAATTTGCGAAGCGGGCAGGGTTTCAACTTGCGATTGCCAACGACCAATCATTTCGGCAAACTTAATAATAGCTTTTGCCGATCGCCCTGCTAGAGTATTGACAGAAGATTCATCGCTGAGGATTTCCCACAACGGAATGCCCAATTGAGTTGCAGCGTCTTCGATTTTGGAAAATGTGGTATCTCCAATGCCGCGACGGGGAGTATTGATGATGCGTTTGAGGCTGACGCTATCGTCGGGATTGGCAAGGGCCCGCAGGTATGCTAGGATATCTTTGATTTCTTTGCGATCGTAAAACTTGAGGCCACCGACAATATTGTAAGGAATGTCTAAACGCATTAACGCTTCTTCAAAGGATCGAGATTGAGCGTTTGTGCGGTAGAGAATCGCAAAGTTACTGCCGTTTTCGTATTCGGAGTTTTGGCGCTTTAAGGAATGAATTTGACCTGCTACAAATTCCGCTTCATCTAATTCGTTGTCGGCGCGCCAGACAACAATCGGAGCTCCCGGTTCGCGAGTAGGGCGCAGAATTTTTTCGATCCGTTCGGTATTGTGTTCGATCAAGTGGTTCGCGACTTGCAGGATGTTTTCGCGCGATCGATAATTTTCCTCTAATTTTACCATTGTCCGAGTTTTTTCGTCGGACAAACCATCTCCAAAATCCTCTTGAAATTCCAGCAATATGGTATAATCTGCCATCCGAAAGCTGTAAATTGATTGATCGACATCGCCCACGACAAAAATCGAGCGGTTTTGCCATTTCTCGAAGCTTTTCGGATCGGCGTTATTTGTCACCAACATCCGAATCAAATCGTATTGAGTGCGGTTTGTATCTTGGTATTCGTCAACTAAAATATGGCAAAACTTTTTATGCCAGTAACTTAATACTTGCTCGTTTTGGCTCAAAAGTTTAACGGGAACGAGGATTAAATCGTCAAAATCTAGGGCATTGTTTGCTGCTAAAGCGTCTTGGTAGCGACTGTAAACATCGGCAATCACACGACCTCGATAATCCGGTTCTGCTGCTTGGTATTCTTGAGGCGAGAAACCTTTATTTTTAGCGTTGCTGATGACATAGCGGACTTTTCGCGGGTCAAATTTCTTGTCGTCGAGGTTCAGGATTTTGGTGACGATTTGCTTGACGAGACTTTGAGCATCTGAATCGTCAAAAATAGAAAAGTTTTTCTTCCACTGACGGCCTTTTTCGTCTTGGTATTTTTCAATATCGTAGCGGAGAATGCGGCCGCACAAAGAGTGAAAAGTCCCCATCCAAATGTGTTTGGTAATTCTCTGGTAAATTTGCGATCGCAATTTCGTCTGCACATCCGGGGCTAAGTCTACCAAAGGTTTGCCATATTCGGCTTCAGCTTGCTGAGTTGCCAGCAATTTCTCAATTCTTTCTTTCATCTCCCTGGCGGCTTTATTTGTAAATGTCACCGCCAGAATATTTTCAGGATCGACTCGATGGGTGCGAACTAAGTTAGCAACTCGGTAAGTTAGAGCTCTGGTTTTGCCGGAACCAGCGCCCGCTACTACTAACAGCGGCCCGTTATAATGGGCGACTGCTTGGCGCTGAGATGGGTTGAGGTGGCTGAGGAAATCAGTGGTTTGAGTCATACCTAGAAAGTTAGTTTAATTTTTTAAGGGTAAATAATACTTGGTATGCGATACCGCGAGTTCTTTTAAGGTAAGGTGCGCCTAGCGCACTCTATATTATAACTAGAACGGTAATTTTTCAAACTTTAAATATTTTTGGAGCCAGCGAGTTGTTTCCGGTAAGGTGCTGGGCGCGCTTTTTAGACTATAAATAGATAAGTAATTTTTTTTAACGTTTAAATATCCGTGTTAGCCACATTGCTGCTAATATTCCCAAGCCAATCCAGATGGCAATAATCACAACAGTGGCAGCCTGATTTATCGGTTTTCCTCGCTCTATTTCTGCGGCTGCTTTTTCCCGACACTCGGCTAAAACCTGTGGCGGAATCATCTTCAGTACCAGCCAAATTCCCAAAGGTACAATTATCAAATCGTCCAAGTAGCCAAGAACTGGTATGAAATCGGGAATTAAGTCGATCGGGCTAAAAGCATAGGCCACCGTAAGCCCTGCTAAAATTCTGGCGTACCCAGGTACTCTCTGGTCTGTACTGGCTAAATAAACAGCGTAAGTCTCTTTTTTTAGTCTGCGGGCTGCTTGTTTTAAGGATTGCATATAATGACTAATGACTAATAACTAATACTTTTTTTAGTTACTAAAAATGTAACAACCCGGATATTTAGCATTTTCAGTGGGAAGGTAAAGTATAGCATCTGTTGTATGTGAGGAGAATCAAGTTTATGAGTTCAAATTTGCAACGTGGCGATCGCATTAAATTCCGTAGTCTGCTAACAGCGTTGTGTTTAACCTTAACTCTCGTCAGTTTTGTGAGATTAGATCCGGCGGTGGCTCAAGAACAGCGGATCAGAACGCTGACTGTTACTGGACGGGGTGTGGAAGCGATTCCTACAACTCAAACGCAAGTGCGGCTGGGAGTTGAGGTGCAGGGGAAAACGGCGGCCCAGGTGCAGCAGGAAGCGGCGAGACGATCGTCCGCTGTGGTAGAGTTGCTGCGATCGCGCCAAGTGGAAAAACTCGAAACTGCAGGCATCACCCTCAGCCCGACTTACAGTTACGAAAACAACCAGCAGCGCTTGACTGGCTATACGGCGACGAATACCGTCAGTTTTCGGATTAATACTGCATCTGCCGGCACTTTGCTTGACGATGCGGTGAATGCCGGAGCCACACGCATCGACGGTGTGAGTTTTGCCGCCGCCGAAAGTGCGATCGAATCTGCTCAAAAACAAGCAATCAAAAAAGCAACTCAAGATGCTCAAGCGCAAGCGGATGCAGTCTTTAGCGCCCTCAACCTGAAGCGGGGAGAGATTCTGGGCATTCAAGTCAACGGTGCTAGCGCGCCGCCTCCTATGTACCGGCAGTTTGCTGGTTCTCGCATGGCTGCTGCTGACGCTGCAACGCCAGTGGTGGGAGGGGAACAGCAGGTAGAAGCTTCTGTGACTTTGCAAATTGGATATTAAATAGTTAGGGGTTGAACTGGCCACATCAGGTTGACCCTAACTATTTCTCGATTTATCAAGCAGCTTGTTGTACAAAAAACTTTAGCCGTTTTAACCACTTCTGCCAGTAGTCTAGAAACGGAATCTCTCCTTCTTCAGGGGGAGAGTTCCTCAATAAATAGACTCTCTGTTAAACCCTAGGCGATCGCATTTCTCATACACAGAAAAGAGTGGACTCTTTTCTCAGATCCACTCTCTGTTAAACTCTCTTAGCCCTAGCTTTAACAAGCTGGAGTTAAGTCCTTACTTTACCTAGTCCTTAATGATTCTCTTGTCATGAATGACCACTTTGTCCTTGAGTTCAGGATTGCCGGAGATGTGAATATCGCTATCCTTATTTCCCTCTGCGTCGGATTCGGCTAGATATTGGGCCGAGGATCTAAAATCAGGCACTGGAGGTTTAGCGGATTCGGCTGCATTTGGGGCAGATGATTTAAAATCAGGCACTGCAGGTTTAGCAGATCCGGCTGCATTTTGGGCAGATGATTTAAAATCATGCGCTGCACCTTGAGGAGATGGGGTTGCATATGGGGCAGATGACTTAACATCGTGCTTAACATCCTGCGCTGCACCTTTAGCAGATTCGACTGCATTTTGGGCAGATGACTTAACATCCTGCTTAACATCCTGCGCTGCACCTTTAGCAGATTCGGCAGCATTTTGGGCAGATGACTTAACATCCTGCGCTGCACCTTTAGCAGATTCGGCAGCGCTTTGAGCAGATGACTTGATGGATTCAGCTACACTCTTGCCTGATGACTGAAGCGATTCGGCTGCGCTTTTTATAGAGGGCTCAACTGCTTTCGCTGTATCTTTTACAGTCGATCTCAGCTCCTTAGTTGCCCCCTCAATTTCCTGAGCTACAGCTTTGGCAGAAGGCTTAATTTCATCGGCAGTGCTCTTAATAGAGTCCGCTGCACTTTGTACAGAAGGCTTGATACCTTCGACTGTCTGCTTGACTGAATCTTTTACTTCTCTAATGGTAGGTTTGACTTCCTCGGATGCGCTCTTGACTGCATCTACTACAGAAGGCTTGGCTTCCTTAACTGTCTGATTGACAGATTCGGCTATACCTGTAATCGAAGGCTTAGTTTCCTCAACTGTCTCCTTAATTGCTTCTGCTGTAGCTTTGATAGATGGTTTAACTTCCTCAGCAGTTTCCTTTACTACGGTCCCTAGCTCTTCTACAGTGTGGGTAATACCGTCTGCGACACTGTGTGCTGCATCCCCTAAATTATCTACAGCACGGTTAACCGTATCAGCAGTACCTTTACCAATCATAGCGCCAGCAACTGAGCCTGCTACAGCACCAATAATGCCTCCAGAGCGAGCACCGAGTATACCACCGACTGCTGCTCCAGCTATCCTCGCACCAATGCCTGAGCCTGATGATTGATCTTCCTTTGATTCTGCATTTTCGTTAGTCTGAGCCTGAAGCTGCTGGTTCTCGCTATTGTCAACATTCTTTTCCTGGAAGTCAGGATTGGCTTCAGGCTGGTTAAAAGGCGGCTTGTTATCAGTCATGGATATGCTTGGGTATTACTACTACATTCACTAGACTAACTATTTACTTCTAATAAAATCTACTGCCTAAGAACTAGATTTGGACTGTTACTTAAGAAGTAGATTCTCAAAAATACTTACCGCTAGCGCGGTAGGGACTCGCTGTTCCTTCGACCTTGAAGAAGCTGGAGGCGCGCGATCGCACATCTGGCACTGTCTTAGCTTAGCGATCCAAGAATAACTCATGTATACAGGCTTGTTTAGTGATTAAATGATTAATAAATATTCTAAAAAAAGTTGATTGCTAGCTTATAACTTAACGTTTAAAACCGATATATATAATATATACTTTTTATAAAATTTTCCTATTAAATGATTGAATTAAGTAATGTGTTTTGTAGACGTTGCGGATTTACGGTCTGAAAGGCTAAATATGCAAGTCATAAAAACCAGTACCCACAAAGCTTGGGGATTTTCAACTGATTTTTTTCATACCCTGATTAAGCAACGCCTGATTTTGGAGTGATCTAACTCACGAACGAGCTCTTTGAACAGCAACTTGACCGCTTTAGCCACCAGAGGCGATCGCCCTTACCTGTAATTTTGCATAAGTTCGATCGATCCCTAACTTTGAGCGTGACATAGGGAAAAGTGCCGTATATAATGGATAAATGAGATAAACCATTTTTCTGATGACTAAAACTACTAAATCGGAACCGTCAGCCCGATTGGAGGCTCGTATCAGTCCAGAGATTAAAGCCCTTTGGCAAAAAGCCGCTGACTTAGAAGGACGTACCTTAACAGATTTCGTCATCGCCAGCGTTCAAGCAGTCGCTTCCAAAGTTATTGAACAGCACCAAAGACTGAAACTTGACCTTGACGACAGCGAGGCTTTCGTAAATGCCCTCCTGAATCCAACCCAGCCGAATCAAGCTCTCAAAGCAGCAGCCTTGCGCTACAAACAAGTGATGGGCGATGGTACTCACAATTGAACTCTTAGATAGCAGCAGACATCACAGAGAGCTTTTTTGTTGTGGACAAGATAGTTTGGACAACTACATCCGTAAACAAGCTTCTCAGGATCTCAAAAAGAAAGTCGCAATCGTATTCGTTTTAGTGGAGTCTTCCAACACTGATGTAATTGCCTATTATACGCTTTCTGCATACACCATTGAACTCGCAGATTTGAATGAATCTTTTGCAAAAAAGCTGCCCCGCTATCCCCTTCTACCTGCTACATTGCTCGGTCGTTTGGCAGTCGATCGTACTTATCAAGGTCAACATCTCGGCGAGTTGATTCTGATAGATGCTTTGACAAAAGCACTCTTGGCAACTGCACAAGTTGCATCTCTCGCTGTCATTGCAGAAGCTCTGGATGAGCCAGCAGCCAATTTCTATCAAAAATATGGTTTTCAAAAGTTTAAACAAAACCCGATGAAGCTTTATCTACCCATGAAATCGGTTGAAGAACTTTGTCAAAATTCTAACATTTAGTTGATTTTGTTATAAACCGATCGCCCCTTCCACTCTCGAACCCCGCCCGCAACAACCCCCACAAATCCAATTACTACCGGATCGGCGCTCAAAGTACCCGATATCGACTACAGTAAACACAAAATATTATTGGCGGTGATTTGAGTGATTGAGACTTTAGCAACAGGAATCGCAGCAGCCGGTTCGCTGCTAGCATTGGGCGGATTGGGCCTAGAGTTGAACTATCGCCGGACTGGGAGTGCAAATAAACTAGAACTAACAGCCGGAGAATGGCACTTAGCCATAAACGAACCCAACCGCTATCTTTTAGTCGGGGAAATGGAGTTCCGCAACCTGACACAGCGGTTTGAGATTATGTTGCCGGAAGTGCGGGCACAGGTGAAACTGCTGTCAGACGGAAGTTTGGATGGCGTTACTTCCCAGACAAAGGTGATTCCTTGCCACAAAGACGCAGCAGCCAGAGCAGACGATTACTGGTTCGGCTATATTGTTAAAGCCCAAAAAACCACGAAAATTAAAGTTTCTGTAGACATTCAAGGGCAAGATTTAACCAAATTGCAGTCAGCTTGGGTGCAAATACATTTCATCACCTACGGCCCGGGCGGGCGCATCCCCAAAGTCCGTAACGTAGTAGTTCCCCTGCAATTTCCCAACTCGGACACCGTACCCATCGCCAGAAATGTCGGAGTTGCAGAAGTCTTGCCGATTCGCACTCACATACTGGCGGAATTGGACAATCCCGTCGAAATTGTCAAGCGGTACGTGCTGCCGCGCGCCCAGAAAGGCGATATTGTCGCCCTGGCAGAAACTCCCCTAGCTTTGATGCAGGGACGCTATCGCCATCCCAGCGAAGTCAAACCCGGATGGGCGGCAAAGCGAGTGTGCTTGTTTTTCTTGCCGATGTCGAGTTTGGCCACTGCTTGCGGAATGCAGACGTTGGTGGATGTAGTTGGGCCTTGGCGGGTAGTCGCGGCATTTGCGATCGGCGCTGTGGCTAAAATATTCGGTAAACCGGGAGTCTTTTACCAACTAGCGGGGGAACAAGCAAGGCTGATCGACGACGTTACCGGGACTTTGCCTCCCTTCGACCAATTTATTGTCCTAGGCCCGGACAATCCCCAGCAAGTTGTAGAAGAAATTCAACGAGAAACCGGACTTGCGGCGGCGATCGTAGACGCTAATGACTTGAAAGCAGTTAAGATATTAGCAGCGACCTCCGATTTATCGGTAACATTCTTAGAGCAAGCCTTGCGAAGCAACCCCGCCGGGAATGGTGACGAGCGCACACCGGTCGTTGTAATCCGACCTCTGCCACAAAAATCTTGAGTTGAAAACAGAAAATTAAAAATTCAAAAAGATGATTTGAAATTTTTAATTTTCGATCGAGCAAGAAAGGGAGAAGAATCAAAAGTTATAAGTTTTGAACTCAAAATTTACCCATTCAAAACTCAAAACTTCTCTAACTCTTCCCCTTTCTGAATTTTTATTTTAAAATTTCCATTCTCCACTTTTATGCTATGACTTCATCTCCCTCCCAAAACCAAAACCAGGTTGTGATTCGCCCGTTTCAGTATCGCGACATCGAGGTGATGGAACAACTGTGCGCGGAAACAGCCGACGAGCCAGAAAACCGCAAGGGCGCAAGCTGCGACTTGGTACTAGGTAGAAAGTTGCAGCAGATTCGTCGCTGGTACGGACTACTAAAGATTTTTAGCTTGTTTCCCAACCCTTGTCAGTCCCTGTTCCGTGCCCACGTGGCCGAAGAAGAGGGGAAAGTTAAGGGCATAATTCAGATTTCTCCTTTCAACCGCACCCGCAGCACTTGGCGGATCGATCGCATAGGAGTAGACCCGGAAGCCCGCAGCAAAGGAATTGGTTCCATGCTGCTGCGGTACTGCTTTGAGGCAGTCTGGGAGGCGCGGACATGGCTGTTGGAAGTGAATGTCGGCGACAAAACTTCCTTGGCTTTGTATCGGCAAAACGGGTTTCAGCCTTTGGCCCAGATGACATACTGGACGATCGCCCCAGAACGCCTGCAAGAAATGGCTTCCTCGACCCCAGATTTGCCCAACCTGCTGCCGGTGAGCAACGCAGACGCTCAGTTGCTATACCAACTGGATACCGCGTCTATGCCGCCGCTGGTGCGCCAAGTATTCGATCGCCACATTCAAGATTTCAAAACCAGTTTTTTCGGCGCTTTAGTCGAAGGTGTCAGACAGTGGCTGGGCAAAACCGAGGTAGTCAGCGGCTACGTGTTTGAACCGCAGCGCAAAGCCGCGATCGGCTATTTTCAGGTGCAGCTATCCCGCAACGGCCAGCAACCGCACGTCGCCCAGTTGACTGTACACCCGGCCTACACTTGGCTTTACCCAGAACTGCTGTCCCAGATGGCGCGGCTGGTTCAAGATTTCCCCCTTCAAAGCCTGCAACTGGCTTCCGCTGACTATCAGCCGGAACGGGAAGCTTATTTAGAGCAATTTGGAGCAGTGCGCCTGGAACACAGTTTGCTGATGTCTCGATCGGTGTGGCACAAATTGCGCGAGTCCAAGTTGGTCTCTCTCGAAGGACTCCAGCTATCAGAAATGCTGCAAAGCTTCCAGCCAACTCGCAAACCCGTACCAGGCCGGATGTCCTGGCTCGGCCCGATGGCTGGGGAAGCAGCAGCAGGGCCCGCATCCTCCGAGATTAAACCGCTGTTGGCTGACTCAGGAAACAGCCAAACGAATCAAGTTAACCCCTTGAACTTCCAAAATTCCGAATCCTCGGCAACAGATAGCAGCAGCATTTTGCCTCTCAAATTGCCGGAGTTGCCTCTAGACGAAGGCTCCCAAGATAAAAGTTAATACTTAATAGTTAAAAGCAGAAGGTAAAAGGTAGAAGGCCGAAAAAAATAGAATTAATCATCCAAAAAATTCCTTTTTTTTTCCCTAATCCCAAAATATCCCTTCTGCTTTTGATTGATATCAACTTAAGATTACCTATCTTATTCTTACTTTATTCTCTACTTCCTTCGCGTCCTTAGCGTCTTCGCGGTTCGTCAAATAAGATTATTTCCGCAAAAAAACACTAAATCTAAAATCTAAAATCTAAAATCTAAAATCTAAAATTGATTGATTGATAATGTCCAACAATAAATTATGGATTTCAGCACTGGGATTAGATATCGGTCTCAAACGAGTCGGCATCGCCGGGTGTGACGGCACGGGTTTAATAGCTACGGGCATTACAACACTGGTACGATCGTCCTTCGATCGAGACGTAGCTTATCTCCGAGAACTCGTGCGAGAGCGGAGAGTGCAAATTTTGGTTGCAGGCTTGCCCTACTCCCTGAGCGGAGAATTGGGCGCTCAAGCCCGACAGGTGCAGAAATATGCGAATCGCATCGCCTCCGCCTTAGAGCTCCCCCTAGAGTACGTGGACGAGCGCCTGACTTCGGTTGAGGCAGAGGAATTGATGAAAGCTTCAGGGATTTCGCCGTCGCAAAATAATAAGGGTGCGATCGATCGCAAAGCCGCAGCCCTGATTTTGCAGCAGTGGCTAGACGAGCGGAGGCAAAATATCTTTGCCCTTCCCAATCCTTGATAGCTGGTAACAAAGGCGTGATATCCTGGTTGTGCAAGTTTGCTACGCACACCTGTAACCCTTGACAAACTGGAGAAAATTCTGCTGTACCCTCGGTACTCAAGAAGCACAAAATCGTGATTTGTCCTCAGTGTCGGTTGCTGACTCGACTGAGATTTAAACGCTGCACTCCTCGCCTGTGGAAAAGGCCGCGAGTCTCGCGGTTTAAGCTGGTGGACTGGCGATCGCCCACTTAGCCAGAATATCGCCACGAAAATTCCCAATTGTCAAGCAAACGTTACTGAATTATTGACGGAAAACTAAGATACACGCGATGTCCTCATCCCCATACCGCAAAAAAGAGAATGGCAATTCCAACGAAGAGTCCGTCACCTTGACGGATGAAGTTGGGCGATCGCTGACTTGCAACATAGAATATTCTATGAATCTCGAAGGTCAAGAATACGCTTTGCTGCTTCCGATTGACTCACCCGTAGAAATTTTTACTTGGCAGGGAGACGAGACGGACGAAGCAGCAATTCCTGTAGAAGACGAAACCGAAATTGACAAAATTTTTGAGACTGCTAAAGTTGTCCTGCAAGAGCAGAACTTGACGCTCCGACGCACAGCGGTGACGCTGACTGTGGTTGGCGAATTGCCGGAATTTCCCGAAGAGGATATGGCATCTGATGTCGATCCCGATGAGGAGTCGGATTTCGAGGAGCTGATGTGGCTGACGAGTTTCTACCACGAAGAACAGGAATATGCGATTTATACGCCTCTAGACCCGTTCTTTATCTTGGCTAGAATGGATGACGACGGCAAGCCAGAATTGCTTTCGGAAGAAGAGTTCCAAAGGCTGGAACCGATGTTACCTATGCTGGAAGACCAGTTCTTTGATGAGCTTGATTAGATATTAATTGCAGGCACAAGGCCTGATGGCAAAAAGCAGAATTTTTTACTATTTTATAAAAAAGTAAACTGCTAGCCCGATCGAACTTTTTCGAGGTGGCCGTTTCTGCCTTCGCGATCGGGCTTTTGAATTGGGCCGCGTGAATAGGGTCTTTTAAAGGGCTTGTATTCCTAACTTTTCGGTCATCAATCGCAGGTCATCAGTCATTAGTCGCTAGTTACCCGCCGCTTATCCAGGACAACGGACTATGAATAAAGAACAAATGACAAAAGGCAGCGCGCGCGAGGGCCGAAAAGGTACTCCGCAAGTCTCTAAATGGTTGTTTTATCTGGCGTTGCTGCCGGCAATCTGGGGAGTTTGCGCTTGGCAGGGCTGGGCTTGGTGGAGCTGGGCTTCGGCTGCGCCTAAAATCACATCCTCATCGGGGAATCCGGCAGAGGATGCTGCTGTTTCGATCCAAATCCCGGAGGGTACTCCCAGTCAAAAAATCGGCCGGGATTTAGAGGCAGCGGGGTTGATTCGATCGAGCTCGGCATGGAATATGTGGGCCCGCTGGCTGACTCTGCAAAACCGCGAGGGAGGTTTTCAAGCAGGAACTTACCAACTGTCGCCGACTCAGCCTCTGAGTGCAGTTGCTGACAAAATTTGGAAGGGCGAAGTCGCACAGCAGAGTTTCACGATTCCCGAAGGGTGGTCGCTGCAACAAATGAGCGCTTATTTTGAAGCGCAAGGCTTTTTTCCGGCTAAGGAGTTTATGGCTGCAGCAAGTCAAATTCCTTACGCTCAATACCCTTGGCTGCCGAGCGGATTGCCTCATTTGGAAGGTTTTTTGTACCCGGATACTTATCAGCTAGACGGCGATAGAATTACTCCTCAAGCTGCGATCTCACAAATGCTCACCCGTTTCGAGCAGACAGCTTTGCCGGTATATCAAAAAAATCAGAATAATACAAAGCTCTCTCTCAAAGAATGGGTGACTTTGGCCAGTATTGTAGAAAAAGAAGCTGTGGTTGCTTCCGAGCGGAACCGCATTTCTGGAGTGTTCAACAACCGTCTGAAAAAGGGTATGGCGTTGGGTTCTGACCCGACAGTTGAATACGCTCTCGGCATCAGGCAAACTAAGGAAAAGCCTCTGACTTTTAAGCAAGTAGAAACGCCTTCTCCTTACAATACTTATATAAATCCAGGACTGCCCCCAACTCCGATCGCATCTCCGGGAATAGCAAGTTTGGAGGCGACTCTGACTCCAGAAAATACAGAATACCTGTATTTTATGGCGCGGTATGACGGCACTCACATTTTCAGCCGCACTCTGGCCGAACACAATGCTGCTGTGGCTCAAGTTGACCAAAAAGTGCGATCGGGTCAATAGATGGGCAATCAGTAATACAAAAGTAAAAAGTCAAAAATAACAAAGCAAAAGCAATAATTATTAAGTTTTGATTTTTTACTTTTTTAATCTTTAACTTCCAATTTCTTATTTCTCAATCTAAAACCTAAAATCTAAAATCATTATGACTTGGGGTAAAATACTACAGCCTGACTTAGTTCTAGGCGATTCAGTCATGAAATTAACGGTAGATATTCTTCAACAATATAATATTAAAGGATTAGTTTTGGATGTGGACGAAACTCTCGTTCCCATTACAGCAATGAATGCTTCTCCTGAACTCACGCTGTGGGTGGAAGAAATTAAACCTGTGGTATCGCTGTGGTTGGCTAGCAATAATTTAAGCCAGACTCGCATCGGTCGGATTGCTGAGTCTTTGAATCTACCTTACATCACGGGTGCGGCTAAGCCGTCGCGCCGCAAGTTGCGAAGGGCTATTAATGCGATGAATTTGCCGGTGGAACAGGTGGCGATGGTGGGCGATCGACTTTTTACTGATGTTTTGGCAGGCAATCGTTTGGGTATGTTCACTATTTTAGTGGAACCAATGGTTGATGCTGGGTATGCACTTCGCAAGTATCCGGTGCGCTCTTTTGAAGTTTGGGTTTCTCAAGCTTTGGGGGCTTCTCTGAAAATTAAAGATCATGACTAAAACTATTGTTGTTAAAATTGGAACTTCGACTCTGACTCGATCGACTACAGGAAACTTAGCTCTTTCAACTATTGCTGCATTGGTCGAAATTTTAGCTGATTTGCGGCAGCAAGGTCATCGAGTAGTTTTGGTTTCTTCGGGTGCGGTTGGGGTTGGCTGCGCGCGCTTGGGTTTGACGGAACGCCCGCGAAACATTGCTATGAAACAGGCTGTGGCGGCTGTGGGCCAAGGGCGGCTGATGCGGGTGTACGATGACTTGTTTACTACTCTACAACAGCCGATCGCTCAAGTATTGCTCACCAGGGGCGATTTAGTGCAGCGTAATGGTTATGTTAACGCTTGCAATACTTTTGGGCAACTGCTCAGGTTGGGCGTGATTCCGATCGTCAATGAAAACGATACAGTAGCGGTAGACGAGCTCAAATTTGGCGATAACGACACGCTTTCGGCGCTAGTAGCGAGTTTGGTAGAAGCAGATTGGTTGTTTGTGCTCACAGATGTCGATCGGCTGTATTCCGCCGATCCGCGCAGCAATCCCGACGCACAGCCGATCGCCCTAGTCCAAAGTATGGCACAGCTCACAGAATTTCAGGTGCAAACAGGAGATTCCCGCAGCGGTTGGGGAACCGGCGGAATGGTGACAAAAATTGAAGCGGCGAGAATAGCAACTGCATCGGGAGTGCGGACTGTCATCACTGACGGCTGCTTTCCTGGTAATATCGAGAAAATACTTAACGGAGAGTCGATCGGTACTCAATTCGAGCCTCAACCGCGCCCTGTAAACGCTCGCAAACACTGGATAGCTAACGTGCTAATTCCGGCCGGAAAACTATATTTAGATGCGGGTGCTGTCAAGGCAATTTCCCACGGCGGAAAATCGCTTTTAGCTGCGGGTATTGCTCAAGTAGAAGGAGAATTTCAAGCTGATGATTCCGTGCAGTTGTGCGATGCAGCCGGCCAGCAAATTGCTAGAGGACTTGTGAATTATAGCAGTTTAGAATTGAGACAAATCCAGGGCTGCAAGTCAGAGAAAATTGCTGAGATTTTAGGCTATGCAGGCGTAGAAACGGCGGTACACCGAGATAATTTAGTGATTGTTTAAACTAACAAATATCGAGAAAGTCGATCGGGCAATGAGCGAAGGTAGAAATTGAGGATATTTGCAGCACAGTCTTGCAAGAATTGGTTTTGCTGTGTTGGAATAGCTCGTTCATCGCTTCTGTAAACAGTTCAAATACATTTTGTGCTAATTCTAAAGCTGCTTGGCATTCCGCATTAGTAAGTTTGATCTCTGCTAAAACTTCCAACATCTCTGGCGTGTTTAAAAGGTGATAATTTTCTAAACCCCCATAACCTCCTCCAAAATCAACATATTCTTTTTGGGTAACTTGCTGTAATTCCATTACCACTGCAAGCGCCGCCTCAAAAAAAACTTTTGCCGTTCCTTCGAGGACTTCCACTAACACCAGTTTCTCAATGGGAGAGGCTTTCCAAGCGTAGCGTTCGAGCACTGAACATAGCGATCGAGTTTTTTTAGTTTCTTCACCCCAAAGCAGTCTGAAGTCGCCGTAACTCATTAATTGGTTTAAGCCTAGTTCCTCTAGGTATTCTAGATAGTCGTGCCAGTAATAGTTTTTTTTATAAGTATATTTATTAATTAGTTCCTGAACTTTGCTATTACTAGAAGATTCTCGCAATACATATTTATTTAAATCGCTCAATCCCACAGCCAAAGGAGCGAGTACAGGTGCAAAAATTAGTCGTTGATTCGCGTGGATGTGTTTATTGGCTAGAAAGTCAAACAATGGCAATTTTGCAAACTCTTGCTTTTTGGGTTCAATGAATGCTACAATGGATTTCATACTTTTTTCGTCTGAAGGGTGGCTGTCAAGATAATCTTCATACCTCTGTTAATTATCTATATTTTTGAGCCTAAATAATTGTGTTTATTATCATATATATTTGTATTTGAGATCATAGGTAAGAGTGTTTGCAGTCACAGCAAATTGTGACCGCAAGCATCCCGGATACCCGCCACGTGATTCATTCCTTCGCAGACTCAGGACGGAAAAATAAAAAACCTGTATCCGATAAGCCAGCCCCCGAATTTATCCGTGGTGTCAATGCTTCAATTCTAAAATCTAAAATCTAAAATCTAAAATCTAAAATCGATTGACTTGTATCATATTGTGCCAGAAGTGCGAGCATCTTGTTCGCTAGAGATAAAATGTTCTACATTTAAATGGCATATTTAGGGTCTTGCTGAAAGCCACGCCACAAGAGTTTGATTATTTATTGACCGATAATTTCAAGGCTGATTAACTTAATATAGCCAAATGAGCATTCTGCTCGAACTCCTAAAAAATGCTGTTTACAAAATCGGGATGCTCCCTGCAAATCAGTCCTAGACGCATAGGAGTCTCGAAACCTGGTTTCTTCGGAGATTCATCGCTGCTCAACAAAAATTTTTATGAGAAACCCGGTTTCTTTAACCCTTGGTTTTATTGGTTCTTCCCTCTTTTCTCTTCCCTCTTCTTATTCCTTCTTCCTTCTTCCTGTGGCCATAAGTCTCCAAATGACAATTTCCAATTCTCAGAATTGCCTTTAGGTGCGTTGTGAGTTACTCTATCTTTTGGATCAGTTAACACAATTATAGGAGTTAATCTTGGAACGGACTTTTTTAGCGATTAAGCCCGACGGCGTACAGCGCGGACTCGTCGGCGAAATTATCGGTCGTTTTGAAGCCAAGGGCTTTAAGCTAGTTGGTATGAAGCTAATGACGGCGAGTCGCGAACTAGCGGAACAACATTATGATGTTCACAAAGAAAAAGCCTTCTTTGCTGGATTGGTAAACTTTATCACTTCAGGCCCTGTAGTGGCGATGGTGTGGGAAGGCGACGGCGTTGTGGCGTCGGCGAGAAAAATCATTGGCGCAACAAATCCTCTGAATGCAGAACCGGCGACAATTCGGGGCGATTTTGCCGTCAATGTCGGCCGTAATCTGATTCACGGTTCGGATGCTGTCGAGACTGCCCGTGCGGAAATTAGTCTCTGGTTCAAGGAAGAAGAATTGAGTGCTTGGACACCTTGTTTAACTCCTTGGATTGTGGAATAGTTTTGATATTCTCCCGATTGATTAATCGGGAGATATAGCCTTTCTCCGATAGATGAAATATCATGTTTCTGACTCACTCACAACCGTAAAATATAGAATAGTTTGAGAGTTCTTCTCGTTACCAGGCTCTTTCTGGTAACGAGAATAAAAAACGTTAATCAGAACTTAAAAACTCCAAATAATTATTAGTCAATTCTTTGACTGCTAATTCGTAAAACTGCTGACCGTGTTCGGGGGTTGCTAAGCCCGGATTTGAACCCATTCTGCCGTCGGGAAATCGGCGGCGGAAGTCAGCAGCACCGAAAATTTTGTGCCCGGAAGCGACTTCTTCCGAAAGCGGAGCTTGCTTGATTGCTTCTGGATAAAGGTACTGGGTTAAGGCGATTTCGCTGGGGGTGGCGTGGGAACCTTCTTGGTTTCCGTATAATTCTTTTGCTAGTTTGTAGACGGAACCGCACATAAACCAGTTGCCGATTTGACACTGGATTCTTGTGGCATTCGGTAAATTTAAGTCAGACAAATGGGCGTAAGTCTCGGAAAATGCAGCTTTCATGGTGGCAATGTTGCCGCCGTGACCGTTGATGAAGAAATATTTCTCAAATCCCGCTTTTGTCAAAGATGTGATGTAATCCCTGATTACCAGTATCAGCGTCTGCGGTCGCAGGCTGATTGTGCCCGGAAAGCTGGTGTGGTGCAAGGCCATCCCTACATTAATTGTCGGGCCGATTAAGGCATTGGCAGCTTCGCCGACACCGCGGGCGATCGCCTCTGCAGCAATGGCGTCAGTCCCGATCAAGCCGGTGGGCCCGTGCTGTTCGGTGGAGCCGATCGGGATAATTATGCCTCGGGAGCTTTCGAGATAAGCTTCTACCTCGGGCCAGGTACTCAAATGCAGCAACATGATAGGCAGTCTACAGAATTTTTACTTGCTATCGTCGATCGTAGCCGGCACGCGAAAAAAAAGGACTTTGGAGCAACTTATTATTGTATTCTTAAAAAAAGCTCTACAGTGCGATCGTCACTTTACCGTTATATTACTTAACGTTAATAATTTAACCAATTGATTACCAAAATTTTACCTTTTAATAACCTTTTAAGAGTAGTATAGCAAGCATCTCCCTATAGATTGGGTGTTACCTGGTCGATTAACAGCGGGCAATGTTTTATGAAATTAACACCGACCCCGAAAAATGACCAGACTTCTGTGGCCTGGACGCAGGCAGACAGCGCGGCTCCGGCAACTGCTCTACGGCTGTATTCCTTGTATGAGCAAGTAGCAAAGGTCGAGCGCATGTCTGTGGGATGGACGGGCGAAGGATTTTAAGCGATCGAACAAATGGCGATCGTACAAGCGATCGCAGCGCGAGAGTGCCTCAGCTACTGAAGAAGGTACCTCGCGCTAGCCACATACAAACATCACTCCCACTGATATTTATGTCTTCTGTTGAATTAAGCGAAAGTCCTTCAAGGTTGGCTGTTGGACAAGCCGGCCGTATCTTGTTATTAGAAGGTGAAGATCTGTTGCGGGAAATGCTAGCTTTAGCCCTTAAAGAACAGGGCTATGAGGTGGTGGTTACTAGCGACGGGCGCAACGCTCTGCCTTCTGTACAGGCTTCTTCGTCATACCAGGGTGAATTTGCCTTTAACCTGTTAATTATGGATTCAATTAACGGTTTGGATCTGTGTCGAATGTTACGGCATCAAGGAAATCCCGTCCCTATTTTGATTATCGGTGCTAGAGGAAGTGCCAACAATTGCGCTTTTTACCTAGAAGCCGGATCGGATGATTATCTGACCAAGCCTTTTGGAATGCGGGAGTTTATCGCTCGCTGTCGGGCGCTGATGCGACGCCAGCGCCTCAGTAGGTTACCGGAACCGAGGACGCTGCAATATAAGAGCATAACTCTGTATCCTGAAGAGTGCCGCGTGTTGGTTCGCGGTCTGGAAGTGAAATTTTCTCCTAAACAGTTTCGCTTACTAGAACTATTTATGAGTAATCCCCGGCGAGTTTGGTCTCGCGATCAGTTGCTGGAAAAAATTTGGGGTCAAGATTTTATCGGAGACAGCAAAACAGTTGACGTTCACATCCGCTGGCTGCGCGAAAAGTTGGAAATCGATCCGGCCCAACCGGAATATATCATTACGGTACGCGGGTTCGGCTATCGATTTGGTTAAATTATTAAATCAGTTGTACGGTGGCAAGTTGCAGTCGAATAGACAAATAAGGACACAAAAATGTTGTGTCCTTATTTGTCTATGGAGGGTGGGCAATACAATAGCTTGGAGGTGCAACCAGTAGAGCTATTCCAGCGACTGTTGCCGTTCTCTTTTACCGTGGGCGATCGGTATAAACTCACATCTTGCACCATTCTCAGGAACAGGCTTTTCGGCCTGTTCCACAAACAGTGAATTTTCTTGTGGAACAGGCATCTTGCGTCAGGAACAGGCTTTTCGGCCTGTTCCACAAAGAGTAAATTTTCTTGTGGAACAGGCCGAAAAGCCTGTTCATAAAAAGCTTATTGATAATGCTGCAACATCTCAGTATAAATTAAAACTCCCCTGTCCACTCCCAACAATGAAGTTTCCAGCAATCTCCTGCAACCGCAACAGCCGCCACCATATCTGAACTGGGAAATAATTCAATTAAAGACCATCTCGATGCTTCTTCGGGGTTGTCTTCAACATTTAACAGCGCTGCAGGTTCTCCTGGTGCGAGGCTGACATCAAACTGATTCAGGGGAATAGAAAGTCCTTTTCCGACTGCTTTAATGTAGGCTTCCTTCCGAGTCCAGCAGGTAAAAAAAGCGCGGGGTTGGAGATGTTCTGGGAGCGAACGCAACACAGAATTTTCTACTGGCGAAAAAAACTTTTCAGCAATCTCCAGACAAGGAAAGTTGGGATTTATTCCTTCAATATCGACACCAATATCTCGATTTTTGGTAATAGCAACTAGAGCCATGCTCCCTGAGTGAGACAAATTGAAATGCAGGGTATTTCCACCTTGGGCGACGATGAGAGAAGGTTTGCCGTAGGGATTGTAGTCAAAGCGCAAAATGTGAGAATTTATGTTAAGATAGCGACTCAGAATCGCTCTGAGTGCGCCACGACTCACAATAAATTGCGATCGACCTTTGGGAAAGTGGAAACCCTCGGCTTTTGTCCGCTCGTCTGTAGAGAGAGTCTGTTGTAAACTCTGCAAGCAAGATTCTGTTTGAGCCAGAGAGACGCGCCAAACATGAATTTCGCCCTGATCCAATGTCAGGTTTTGCGGTGGGGACTTCCACGAATCAAAAGCAGCAATCATGTATTTATCTTCTTTTCTGAGTCACCTCATCCAGCATTCCCAGAAACAGGCAAGATGCCTGTTCTACTTTTGTTCTACTTTGAGAAACAGGCAAGATGCCTGTTCTACTTTTGTTCTACTTTGAGAAACAGGCAAGATGCCTGTTCTACTTTGAGAAACAGGCAAGATGCCTGTTCTACTTTGAGAAACAGGCAAGATGCCTGTTCTACTTTGAGAAA
>NZ_JAUBTI010000060.1:33686-42611 GCF_036702415.1 Microcoleus sp. D3_18a_C4
CAGGCAAGATGCCTGTTCTACAATAGATAAATTTCAATCCCAAGAATCAATTAATCCAGGTTTGTACAACTTTTCCTGCTAATTGCTGTCCCAACCAAGGCGTATTTGCCGATCGCGACTTCAGACTTGGCCCGTCAACAGTCCAACTCATTTGCGGGTCGAACAAAATCAGCTCAGCAGAGACTCCTGGTGCAACAGTGGCGGGGGTTTGTCCGAGACAAACGGCCGGCCTGGTACTCAAAACTCGCCACAGTTCCAAAGCCGAAAAATCGCCAGTTTCTACCAGTCCGTGCCATAGCAAAGGCAAAGCTAATTCCAAGCCGATCGCCCCGGGCGGACTATCAGCAAAAGCCACAGTTTTCTCCTCATAAGTATGCGGCTTGTGGTCGATCGCGATCGCATCAATTACGCCATCTTTCACAGCTTGAATCAGCGCTAATTGGTCGCTGAGATTGCCCAACGGCGGTTCTAGACGTAAATTCGGATCGTAGGGCAACGAAGCAGTCAGAGCATTTTTCCCGCCGGCATCTTGAGAGTTTCCTGAAATTGCCCCGACATTCAACAGCAAGTGCATCCAAGTCACACTCGCAGTCACCGGCAAACCCCGCGCCTTCGCATCTCGAATCAATTCCACGCTGCGCGCCGTAGAAACGCGCATAATGTGTACTCCTGTGCCCGCAGATGCCACCAACTCCAGGATTGCCGCCAAAGCCGAAGTTTCCGCACTCGCCGGAATTCCTGGCAAACCCAAGCGCACCGACACCGCACCCTCCCGCGCCGCGCCATTTCCTGCCAAAGTTCGATCGCACGGCCACAAAGCCACAGACTTGCCCAAAGGCTGGATATACTCAAGCAAACGCCTCACCAGAGCCGGATTAGACAGCGGCAAACCGTCTGCAAAACCCACCACCGCAGAGGATGCCAGCTCGCCCAACTCGGCCATCTGCTGCCCTTTAACGCCCGCTGTCAGCGCTCCCCAAAAATACAAGCGGGGCAGGCCGGGCGGCAAATTGCCGATATATTGCTGCAACAAAGCTAAACCGGCCAAATTGTCAACAGGTGGCGAGGTATCCGGCAAAATCGCCACTCGCGTAAAACCCCCTGCCGCCGCAGCCTGCATTAAAGATTCCAGGGTTTCCCGATCCTCAAAACCCGGTTCTCCGCTGTGGCTGTAGATATCAGTTAACCCCGGCCCCAAAATCAGTCCCTGGCAATCCCGCACTTCCGTGTCAGGGGGAAACTCAGCTATTTTTTCCTCAACGGCTTCGATCTTACCTTCAGCAATCAGAATATCAGCGATGCGATCGGTCTCTGAAATTGGATCTAGCACCCGTACATTTTGTAGCAGTTCGCGGCTCATAACTTACAATTCATAATCAAATCCGCTCTTCATCGGAATTATTGATCTCTCTTGTCTCCCTCTGTGTTCTCTGCGTTCTCTGCGGTTAAATCATTCCGATCCAACCGGAAACGATATCAAACATAAAAATTCAAACACTTCAAAACTTATATCATGTCGGGTAAAATAACGCTTATCAGGTTTGTACTGAGGACTGAAGTCCTCACTACAAACCTATTACAGTGCTCCGGCTGCTGTTTGGTCAAAAACGCCGCCGCTCAAATGAGTTGTGACATTCATCGCTTGTAATACCGGCAAACCATCGGGGCCGTGGGGATAATCAATCACGCTAACGGCTCCGTTTCCTTGTTTGAATTTCCAGAAATGTTCTGGTTCCAAACCGAATAGGTGGCAGAGAATTGCTTTGTTAATGGCATCGTGAGCAACGACAATCCCAGTACCAGAAACAGATTGTACAATTTCGCGCCAAGCTGCGATCGCCCGATCCCAAACTTGCTCCAAATTTTCTCCTTCCGGCATTTGCACATTTTCAGGAGATGTTTTCCATTCTTCGAGCAAACCCGGATAGGATTGTTCTATTTCTGATTCAAATTTTCCTTCCCAAAGTCCGTGGCTGATTTCTCTCAAGTCATCGCGCAGTTCCAGTTGCAAATCGCCGTGATACTTGAGAATAATTTCCGCAGTTTCTTTCGGGCGCAGCATGGAACTGCTAATCGCAAAATCCAATTTTACATCCTTGAGAAATTCTGCCGCCCGCCGGGATTGTTCGCGGCCGTTATCGTTGAGAGGCACGTCAATTTGTCCCTGAAATTTCCCTGCTTTATTCCAGTCGGTTTCGCCGTGACGCACCAGCAACAAGCGCGGGCCTTGGTGTCCGTCCCTCGGTTTGGGAAAAATTTCCCCGGTATGGGAAGTTAAATTGACCGATTCTAATTGAACTGCAACTTTCTTTTTTTGTTCTCCGAGTTGGTCGTTGGTAACAGGGTAACTTCCAAAATTAATGACGCTAATTCCGCAATTTGACTGTTGAATTGATTGATAGTAATCCGGGGTAATTTCCGACGCGGTGGCGATGAGAGCGCGGTTTATTCCGTTGTGACCTACTACTAGAATTGTGCCGTCCTGGTGGCGCGATAAAAGTTCTTGCCAAAAATGACGGGCGTTAGCAAAAACGGCTAATACGGGAAAGTGTTCGATTTCTCCGTCAGCAGATGGCAGTTTCATGGAAAATTTGTCGGGCTGTTTTTGCCACTGCTGATATGCTTCGGGGAATTTGTCGATCGCATCTTGGCGCAACATTCCTTCCCACAGAGGCAAATCGATTTCCATCAAATTATCAGTTGGCTGGAGTTGTGGCGGATTTGTCAAGCGCGACAGGATGATTTCCGCTGTTTCTTTGGCTCGTTGCAGGGGACTGGTATAGGCGGCATCAAAGGCAATACTGCTGAGTGTGTCGCCTACTTGCAGGGCGGCGCTGCGGCCTGCTTCTGTCAAAATTGATTTATCGAGGCGGCCTTGGATGCGGCGTTCTTGATTGTAGGTGCTTTTGCCGTGACGGACTAAGATAATGCGAGTCATTCGATTTTAGATTTTAGATTTTAGATTTTAGATTTAGCCTGTTACCGCGCGGAGGGTGCGCGGTGCGGATCTTACCTCATACATCGCGGGTGGTTACTCACATCTTGCACCATTCTCAATTACTTGTTTAGGAACAGGCTTTTCGGCCTGTTCCACAAGAAAACTCAATTCTTTGTGGAACGGGCCGGAGAGCCCGTTCTTGACAATGGTGCAACATCTGAGTTATGCCGCACTACTCCTGTAGGGTGCGCCATAAGCACCGTTGGGCTAAGGTGTGAACCTTACGCATACATGGCGGAGCGAGGATTTGTGGCGTAAGTCTTGTTGAGGCGAGTCAAAAAGATAAGCCAGTGAAATTTTACCAGTTGTCGGGATACTCTCGTCTGCAACGACCTATGATTAAAGACGGAAAAGATTTAGCCACGGATTCGCGCGGGACGGAAAACGAGGAATGACACTGAAGCGGGTTATTTTAGGTATTTTAACGGCGATCGCGATCGCCCTGGTCGGTTTATCTTTACTTGCTAGTTGGAATCAGCCGCAAATTCAAAGCCGGCTGGAACTCTACCAGACAAATTTGCTGCTGCACGCCTCGGAGTGGCAAGGAGAAAATAATCAGAGTGCTAATTTAAGTTCGGCGCGCAACAATATTGTCGGTGCAGATCCTTTAAATACGGCTTTGACGCAATATCAAGAAGCGCGAGACTCGACTCGCAAAACTCTCGAAACATCTCAAGCACAAGTTAAAGAAATTCAGTCTGCCATTGCCTCTAAGTCTGAGGATAATACTCTGAATTTGGCTCAAAATAAGGCGGCGTCCGAGTCGATAAAGCAACAGTCAGTGCTGCTAAACGAACTTGACTTGCGATTGGGAATTTTGCAGGCAAGCAGTGGGAAAACTGAGGCGGCTCTCCAAAGTTGGAAAAATTTAGTGGAGCGCTACAAAACTAAAAGTGATGATGATTCTTCGGTGGTAACTGCTCAAGTTTTAACGGGAATTTGGAGCAATCCGGCTCAACTGCTGCCGGATGCCGAGCCGCGCATTCAAAAGTCTTTGGATGGCTGGTTTCGCTATCGCGCTCTAGCTCAACTTTACAAGCTGCAAGAACGTTCTAAAGAGCTGACGGCTCTGCAAGCAGCAGAGCAAGTAACGGCCGAGCAAGCTGTAGAAAAGTTGGCAATTATAGTGGGCGTTCCGGCGATCGCACTTTGTATTGGTACGGTTTTGCTGGTTGGTTTGACCGTGCAGTGGGTGTTGCAGCGGAAGCAGTTAGATACAGCAGGTTCCGGCCCGGTGTTGGCGCTCCATTCGAGCTTGACTTGGGATGTGCCTTGGGACGGTGAGATTGTTTGGCAGGTGCTTGTGGTCGGCTTTTTCTTTGTCGGCCAAATCTTGATTCCCTATTTGTTACTGCCTGTTTCTCTGGCTGTTTTAAAACTCAATCCTGCTACTTTTGACCCGCGCGACAAGGCTTTTTATATCTTTGCTACTTATTTGTTGCTGTCGGCTGGGGGGCTTTCGGTACTGTATTTTTCGGTCAAGTCTTTTTTGCCTTTGCCGGAAGGTTGGTTTCGGATTAATTTGCGGGGAAATTGGTTTTTGTGGGGATTTGGTGGCTATTTTGTTGCTTTGCCTTTGGTAGTTTTGGTGTCGCTGATCAATCAGCAATTGTGGCAGGGACAAGGTGGCAGTAATCCGATTTTGCCGATCGTTCTCGAAGGTAGGGACAACGTGGCTTTGGCGGTGTTTTTCGGCACTGCTGCGATCGCGGCTCCGGTTTTTGAGGAAATTGTGTTTCGGGGCTTTCTACTGCCTTCTCTGACTCGCTATTTGCCTGTTTGGGGGGCGATCGCAGCTTCTGCTTTATTGTTTGCTGTGGCTCACTTGAGTGTCTCTGAGATTCTGCCTTTGGCGACTTTGGGTGCGGTTTTGGGGTTTGTGTACACGCGATCGCGCAATCTACTTGCTCCTATGCTTCTGCACAGTCTCTGGAATAGCGGTACTCTTTTGAGTCTGTTTCTTTTGGGCGGGGGCGCGAGTTAATTGGGGCGGTTGTTAATAATTGTGAATTAACCGAGTTTTTTTGACAGTTTTCGTGCGGGCGATCGACTCTTGCCAAAAACAGCAGTAGGGTGCTCGGTGCGCCCCTGATATCTAGCCCGGTAAAATAACCGGAATTTCATTAGGGGCGGGTTCACGCTAATCTGTAATCTCAGCCACAGATCCAGATAGACCCGCCCCGGTCGCTTATTTTAGCGGAAAAACAGGGTTTAACATGGAAGTAATATCTTATTGGCTGAGGATTGAGAGACTCACCGGGGCGATCGAACCAAACGGAAGTTGACAATCGGGCTAATTTATAGGTAAATTTTAATTTAGGATGAGGCTTAAACCGAATGAGCAATTTGAACAGCCACAAGTTAGAGGGAACGCCGAGTTGGATGCGTTTCGCACCCTACGCAGCCTTGGGTCTGTTAATATTTTCTTTCAATTCAGGCAGCGAACTCAATTATTTCTTGAGAGGCTACTTGGTGATTATGCAGGCTCAAGTCGGTATAGTTCTGCTGTATTTTGCGATGTCTAAGTTTCGCAAAAACCCAAATAAATGAGTAAAAATTAGTAAAATTACTTAGCTCGATCGTTCAATGTCGCGCATTCAAAGTCGATCGCGGAAGTTAAAATAAAAAACTGGAGAAAGTAAAAATGGTAAAAGATAAAAGCGTAGCAGTTGTGTTAGCTTTCTTTGTAGGAGGTTTCGGAGTTCACAAATTTTATTTGGGCAATAACTTAGCAGGGGTATTATACTTGCTATTTTCTTGGACATTAATTCCGTCAGTGATCGCATTTTTCGATTTTATCGGCCTGCTGCTGATGTCGGAACAAGCTTTTCAGGTTCAGTACAATGGTGGTACGTTGCCGTCGGGGTATGCCCTCAGAGCGGCAAAAGATGTAACCGGGGCGATCGGCGAATTGAAAAAACTTTACGATATGGGCGCAATTACGGCCGAAGAATATGAAGAAAAACGCCAAAAATTGCTGCGAGAATTGTAATTAAGAAGGCAGTTCGGCAACGGATTATGTAACGGATGTAACGGATGTAACGGATGTCAGTCCGATGGAAGTCGGAAGAAGGAAGAAGGCAGAAGAAAGCCCACTATTAAAAAAGTGGGATTGAAATTGAAAGAAGTGTGATATCACAGCTATTTAAGGATAAAATTAAAGTGTCTCAAGATTTATACTGGCTGCGTCAAACTCCCAACTGGGTGTGGTATTCTTTTATTCCCTACTTCGGCGGATTGGCGATCGCCTATGCAGGTCAAAAGTCAAATATTCGCAGTTGGATGGGATGGGGTGTTGGCATTACTTTAGCAGCCCTAGCGGTATCTTCTTCAACTAATTTGGGTACGATCGTTTGGATTGCTCAAATTGTTACTGCTTTTAGTTTGAAAAAGCGCTATCTCATCAAAACCGCACCCAGAGGTTTACTGGTTCCGGCAAGTGCGACGAATGCCGAAGAACTGGCAAACGTGCGCGGCAAAATAGATATTAATGAGTGTACCAAAGACGATATGGTCAGAATCTTGGGTTTGCCGATCGTCTACGCCAACGATATTGAATCTTTGCAAAACGAAGGCTACCTTTTTACCCACGCCGAAGAGTTATCAGAAATAGCCGGAGTTCCCGAAAGTCACGTCAGACGCATCGCCCCGATGATTTGCTTCAGCTACAATTATCAAAAAGAATCGCAGTTTACTTGGAAACGGTTAAATATTCTTTCGCCGGAAGAGTTAATCGCCACCGGTTTAGATCGATATGTTGCGGAAAAAATAGTTAGAGAAAGGCAGAGAAAAGGCGCTTACAAATCAGTTGTCGAAGTCAAGCGGCGGACGGGACTGCCTTTTGATTCATACCGCCATATTTGTTAATTTACAGTTGTTAGCACCAACAGCTTATGACAACAAAATTAGAAGTTGAACGACAAAAATTGTATGATACAGATTACCTGAGATGGATCGAAACCACTCTGGAAAAGTTGCGGGCTCGCGACTATTCAAACATCGACTGGGAAAATCTGATAGCAGAAATAGAAGACATGGGGCGAAGTGAACGCCGGAGTTTAGAGAGTAATCTGGTGGTAATTCTCCTGCACTTGCTCAAGTGGCAATTTCAACCGGATCAAAGAAGCGGTAGTTGGAAAGGCAGCATTGTCGAACATCGCAGACGCATTCGCAAAGCTCTGAAAGATTCCCCCAGTCTCAAACCATATCTTGAAGAGGTATTGGCCCAATGCTATGCGGATGCAGCAGAACAAGCAAGTGCTGAAACTGGATTGCTTGTAGACACGTTTCCGAAATTATGTATCTACAGTGCTGTCGAGGTTCTAGATTCTGAATTTTTGCCAGATTTTCTGCCAGATGAGATGATTCAAGGGTAGTATGGCAAAAAACTCGATCGCCTCCTGGTAATTGACATTAAATGTACCGGCTGGCAAAAATCTCCCCCTGCAGGCGGGCAAGCGCGAAATTATAAAAAAAAGTATTTATAGCAATCCTAAGTGATTTTCTAGATATGTAAAATCTGAAAGTCTTGCTATATAAGAAGTCTAGGAAGACAAGAAGGCGTGGTGTTGTGAGACTCAGATCGGATTGCTATATCAAAAACTGGGTTTAAAACCCCGTCCTTCTAGGACGACTTTTATGTAAACTTTTGTTGTACCACATCTTACTTTGTGCCAGATGATGTAGCATAAGGTGGGAGGTAAAACAATGCTAGTCTTCGAGTTAAAAGCTTACGGAAAATCAAGCCAGTTCACGGCAGTAGACGAAGCAATTCGCACTGCCCAGTTTGTTCGCAATAGTTGTTTACGCTATTGGATCGACAACAAAAAAGTGAACAAGTACGATTTGAACAAATACTGTGCGGTATTGGCAGCATCGTTTCCGTTTGCTGATGAACTCAATTCGCAGGCTAGGCAAGCTAGCGCCGAACGTGCTTGGTCTGCTATCTCCCGATTCTACGACAACTGTAAAAAAGGAACTCCCGGCAAAAAAGGGTATCCAAAATTCCAGAAAGACTGTCGTTCTGTCGAGTATAAATCGACTGGCTGGAAACTTGCAGACGACAGGAAATCGATTAAATTTAGCGACAAAAAAGGAATTGGCAAGCTCAAGCTAAAAGGTACACGCGATCTGCACTTCTACCAAATCAACCAAATTAAACGGGTTCGATTAGTAAAACGTGCAGACGGTGTATACGTCCAATTCTGTATCGATGTCGATAGAAAGGAAAACACGGAGCCATCTGGCAATACCATCGGACTAGACGTTGGGTTGAAAGAATATTACACCGATTCAAACGGAGTTACGGTGGAAAATCCTAGATTCCTGAGAAAAGGTGAGAAAGTTCTCAAGCGTTGTCAGCGTCGCGTATCCAGAAAAACTAAAGGTTCCAAAAATAGAGGCAAAGCTAGACAGATTTTAGGTAAGCAGCATCTCAAAATAAGTAGACAACGCAAAGATCATGCAATAAAACTTGCACGGTGCGTAGTTCAGTCAAGCGACTTGATAGCCTACGAAGATTTGAGAATCAAGAATATGGTGCAAAATCATTGCTTAGCTAAGTCTATTAACGACGCATCTTGGTATCAGTTCCGCATCTGGCTTGAATATTTTGGAAAAGTATTTGAGCGGGTAACGGTTGCGGTAAATCCGCAATATACCAGCCAAGAATGCTCTAACTGCGGAGAAGTTGTTAAGAAAACGCTGTCCACAAGAACGCACGTCTGCAAGTGCGGGTGTACCTTGGATAGAGATTTCAATGCAGCCAAAAACATCCTAAGTCGAGGATTGGGTACGGTAGGGCATACCGGAACCTTTGCACTTGATGCAAGTAACGCTTTGGGAGAATCAGTGCGAATCGTTGGCTAGAAACAAAATCCAACAGGGTTTAGGGGGATTAGCCGCAAGGTGTAGAACCTTGACAACTG
>NZ_JAUBTI010000061.1:0-42191 GCF_036702415.1 Microcoleus sp. D3_18a_C4
AGCGTCCCCGCTCGCGTATTGTACAATACGCGAGCGGGGACGCTCGCACTGTAAATGCAAAACTGAGATGCTCCCGTTAATTTTTGAATGTTAACTGTATTTCTTAGTCCGCGCAGGCGGACTTTGTTTGTATAGTAGCGGTTTCAAGCGCCGAACAACCTGACAAATAACAAATAACAACTAACAAATAACGAATGACCAAAGTAATTTTTTTAGATGCCGCCGGTACACTCTTTGACGTTCGCGGCAGCGTCGGCGAAGTCTACGGAAAACTAGCCAATAGTTTTGGAGTAACAGTTAAGAGTGAAGAGTTAAATGCAGCCTTTTTCCAAAGCTTCGCCTCAGCAAGCCCGATGGCATTTCCAGGGATAGAAGCGGCAAAAATTCCCCAATTAGAATTTGAGTGGTGGCAAACAGTTTCCGCAAAAGCATTCCAAATAGCAGGCGTTTTCAATCAATTCTCAGACTTTCCCAAATTCTTTGCGGAACTCTACGCTCATTTTGCCACCGCCGAACCTTGGTTTGTCTATCCCGACGTATTGCCCGCATTAAATAAGTGGCAGCAACAAGGGATTGAATTAGCAGTAGTCTCGAATTTCGATTCGCGACTTTATCCAGTATTAAAAGCACTAAATTTAGCTCAATATTTCACATCAGTGACAATTTCTACCGAAGTTGGTGCAGCCAAACCCCAGTCTCAAATTTTTACCGCAGCTTTGCAGAAACACAATTGCATTGCCGAGAAGGTGCTGCATATCGGCGACAGCTTCAAGGCTGATTATTGCGGTGCTAAAAAGGCGGGATTAAACGCAATTTGGTTGAACCGAGAACAGGAAAAAGTAGAATCAGGCAAATTGCCTTTAACTGAAACGAAAATAGAACAGTGCAGCAGCCTTGATTTTATAATAGAGGTTCTTAAATAGAGGACTTAGCGATAATGTGTAGGGTGCGTCGCTGTCAGATATTAAATAAAAATTGGAGAGTATAGATAGCGACGCACCTTACCATAGCTTTTACATGAATTTTATGAGGTTAAGGTTATGATTTTTATGAGTTGACTTTGAAAGCTGTTTATTGAATAATATGAGTAATTAAACCGCAGAGATCGCAGAGGACGCGGAGGAAGAGAAGAGAAATGTGATTTGTATATCTAATTTTTACGGGAAAAGAACTTTATGGAAACTCGACTCACTCAAACTCAATTAGCACAGGTGATCGCTGAAATCGACAAGTTATCGCAGCAGCGCGAGTTAGAATTGGCCCCAGATCAGGTAAGAGAAATTTTACGGGACTTGAATCTTCCTGATGAGCTTTTAGAAGATGCGATCGCCCAAATGCGCCGCCGCGAAGTCCTAGAACAACAGCAGCGACGCAACCGCTGGATCGCGATCGCCTCGACAGCCGTTGTCATTTCTGCGATCGGTATAGGCGTGCTGTTCGGGCAAAATCAGCAACAAAAAACTGCTCGAGTTGTGGGAGGAGAAGACAGGATTGCGCTATCTCAAAAGGGCGGTGACAGCCTTACTCAAGTCAACCGTCAAATCAATCCCCGCATCTACTATCAGGTGAGGTTGCAAAATGCTCCGATCGGCAATGAGTTGTCTCTGCAATGCGACTGGATTAATCCTAGCGGTCAAACTGTGCATCAGGCCAGGTATCAAACTCGCACGATCGATACTGCGGTTTGGAATACGCACTGCTTTTACGATCTCGGATCTGCTGCTGCCCCAGGCAAATGGGAAGTTCGGATGTCCCTGGATGGGCGCGTCATTAGCAGTGAACCTTTTACTGTGAAATAAATAGACTTATCCAAAAAAGGCTGTTTTGAACAGGCTTTCCGGCCTGTTCCACAATGATTATGGGAGATATCTACATAGACTTATCCAAAAACAGCCTGTTTTGAACAGGCTTTCCGGCCTGTTCCACAATGATTATTGGAGATATCTAATGGGTGCGATCGGCAAACCTTCACATTTTATCGGCTACTGGGGAGATGGCGATTGCACAAAAACGCTCAGCCGTTTAGTCCCAGATTACTGCATTCGGCAGGGCAAATTATCAGAATGGGCGATCGCCTCTGCCTCTGTACTCACGGCTGACAGAGTGACGCTGAATGCTTGCGGGCGATTTGGGCCAACCGATTTACCGGGAGATGCTTGGGCGGCGGTAGAAGCGAAACAGCTACGGCTGGGGCGCGATCCGTTTGGGCGAGTGCCGCTTTATTGGATGCAGTTGGGAGAAACCATTTGGTTTGCGACGCGCCTGCAATTGCTGCTACCGCTGATTGCTTCCCCTCAAATTAGCCCGATCGCCCTACACAGCTATGCTTGTTTTTCCTACGTGCCCGCGCCGTTAACGCCGATCGAGCCAATTGCATCCGTAGCAGCCGGAAGCGAGATGATTTGGGAAATGGCCGATATTAAGGATCTGCCGAAAGTGAGATCGCTGCCATCGGCTTGGCAAGAAGCGCCCCAATTACTGCGGAGTGAAGATGAGGCGATCGCACAATTGCAAGGGCTGTTGCAACAGGCGATCGATCGACAAGTGGCCGATTTGCCGATCGACGAACCCGTAGGCGTTTTACTCTCCGGTGGCATCGATTCTTCCCTGGTGACGGCGCTGCTAGTGAAAGCAGGCTTGCAAGTGCGCGCCTATGCCCTCGATTTTGGTGTCGAAGCCTATTCCGAACTGCCCTACGCCCAACAGGTGGCGGACTTTTTTCAGATTCCGCTGATCCGAGTGGCGGCGACGGGCGATGCAGTGTTGCGGGCGATCGGGCCAACCGCCAAAGCCCTCGATTTACCCTATGGAGACGGCACGACGGCTGCACTGTTTTTGCTCAAACAGGCGGCGGCGCAAGACGTGCGAGTTGTATTCAATGGCGAGAATGGCGATCAGCTATTTGCCGGATGGACAAACAAGCCTTTGATTGCACACGGAGTTTACAGTGCAGAACATCCTGCGGGAAAAGAAACCTTTGAACAGCAGTATTTGCGGACGTTTCAGCGATTTTATGGTTATGAAAAACAGATTTTTTCGCCAGAAATGCTCGATCGCATCCAGTCTCACGATTTGAGCGTTTACCTGCAAGACGCGATCGAGCCCGAAACCTGTCCTTCCCTGCTAGCGAGGCTGCGGCGCGCTTCGCTGATGCTCAAAGGTGCCCAAAATATTCAGCCGAGGGCAACGGCATTGGCGTTTGCTTGCGGTTTGTGGGTGCGATCGCCCTTCTGCGACCCCGACCTCACAGCATGGACGTTTCAACTGCCAGGAGAGCTGCTACTGCAAGGTGCGTGCGAAAAATACATCCTCAAAAAAGCGTCCGAACGCTGGCTGCCACCGGAAATTGTCTGGCGGGAAAAGCGCGGGATGGGTGTGCCGTTGAAGGTTTGGTATTACCGGGAGTTTTGGGCTGCGATCGGCGATCGGCTGAATCCGAATCTGTTGCGATCGCAAAATTGCTGGCAGCCCCATTTGGCCGACTCGATGTTATCGGGACAACTCGGAGTTGCAATGCGCGATCGCTATATTGGCAATAATCTCTGGCTGCTGCTGATGTGGCAGGCATGGCGAACCGAGGTTTTAGGCGAAATTCCGGTTAAGCGATCGCTCGATCATGTGTTTTGGTTGCCACCGGCGATCGGACAACGCATTTGGAAATATCGAAGGAGGTTGATGGTTGATAGTTGACTGTTAACTGTTGACTGTTGATATGGGCGGGGCGGGTTTATAAATTTGTTGGCTTTGAAGTTGAGAATACTGGTGAACCCGCCCCTACAAGATATGGAATTATATCAGACAGATCCATCGGACTTGATATAACCCGTTACATCCGTTAAATCCCGTACATTCCTCGTTGCCGAACTTCTTCTATATGACTGAATCTTTGCTACAGAATGAAACCAAAATACATTCGCCGCCGTTCTCCGAAGCAATGGCCCAGCGACTTTTGTCAACTTATGGTTCGCCCTTATATGTGTATCAGGCCGAGATCCTCCGTCAGACTCTTGAGCATATTACGCGATCGATCGACTATCCGCACGTTCAGTTTCATTTTGCTAGCGTCACCAACGGCAATATTGCTCTGTTGCAATTGATTCAGCAAGCTGGTTGGGGGCTACACGCGAATACACCAGGGGATGTTTTTTTGGGACTGAAAGCGGGTTTTACGAGCGATCGCATTGTCTACACCGGCAGTAACCTCAACAGGGCGGATATTCAGCAATTGATCGAGTGGAAGATCGATCGATTTAACTTCGATAGTCTGTCGCAACTCCAAGATTTTTGCGAATATTCCGGGAGTCAAGCGCGATCGATCCGTGCCGAAATTGGACTGCGCCTCAACTCACCGGAATTGACGGGAGACAGTCGCATTGGAGTGCGTGCGGCCGAATTTGAAAAAGCCAACGAAATCGCGCAGCAGCAGGGGTTGAGGATTACCGGATTGCATTTTTATCGGGGGACGGGAACTAACGCCACGAGTGCTTTTACGCAGGCGATCGATCGCCTAATTGCGATCGCCCAACTGTTGCCCGATTGGCGAACCCTCGATTTTGGCGGTGGTTTTGGCTATCCCTATCGAGGCGGTGCGGTGTTTGACTGGCGGGAGTTTGGTGCGGCGATTACTGAACGATTGAGTGCGCTATCTCGCCCGATCGAGTTGGTGATTGAACCGGGACGATCGGCGATCGCAGGTTGTGGCGTTTTGCTTGCGAAAGTTGTGTCGGTGAAGTGGTTGGGCGTGAGGCAAATTGTCGGTGTGGATACGACTGTATCAAATCTATCGGTGCCTGCGGTGCACGGGGGCTATCGGGCGATCGCAACTTGGGAAACCGACGATGTATCGCGACACGAAACGGATATTTGCGGCAACACGACTTATTCCCGCGACTATTTGGGGCGCAATTGTTGGCTACCGAAACTCCAAATTGGAGATGCGATCGCGATTTTGGATAGCGGGGCTTACGGCTATGCGATGTCGTCACATTTTCTGCACCGCCCCCGCCCTGCTGAGGTGTTGATTGATGCTAAGGGCGATCGATTAATTCGACAGCGAGAAGACTATTCTATTTTATTAAACGGGCAAGTATTTTAAACCGGAGATGTTACACCATTCTCAAAAACAGGCAAGATGCCTGTTCCACAATAAATAAATTCTCTTGTGCAACAGGCATCTTGCCTGTTGCTGACAATGGTGCAAGATATCAGTTGTAACGAAGTTATCTCTCTTCTCTTCCTCTGCGTCCTCTGCGGCCTCTGCGGTAAAATCCTTCCAAAACAACCGTCAACGATATAAATCCATTAAATCAATCAGGAGTAACCGAAATGGGAATGAAATGCGTCCAGTGTCAAACAGACAACATTTTGAGCGATCGTACCACGAACTCAGGTCGCTGCAAACAGTGCAACCATCCGTTTGTCTTTGAACCCACTACCGTCACTGATAAAAAGTTGGCATTCACCGATCCGTTTTTCAAAAAGGCGATCGAAAATATTGCCAGCCAAAATATGTTGTTTTTTACGCACAAACAGTTTTTGTATTTTATTGACCAAAAGCTTAAATCTCGCACGCCAGAAACCAGTTGGATTTTGACCTACTTCTTGTTTAGCGTATTTATGGGCATCTTCGGCATTAACTGGGCTTCTGCTATTTTACCGTCACAATTCGCAGTTGTTATTCCCTTCGCTCTCTACAATTTGATTTGGATAGGGCTATTGTTCCACTACAGCAAATCTCCTGCTCAAGGTATTCGCGGCAGAAGAAATAATGCTAAAAACCTCCAGATTTTAGGGGGAATTATTTTAGTGCTGGGCATTTCAGGAAGCCTAATATTTGATTATTCTTCAGGATACATTGTAGCGATTACACTAGGGCTATTTTCCTACTGGCTCGGCATTTCACAAAAAAAACGCCCACAGATAACTGGTGAAGAATTTCTTGTCAATCAAGCGCAAAGCGATAAATGGCTGCGAGACTGGCAAACAGTAAACGGCACATTAGAAAAACTGCTCCCTGCACCTCGTCAAGAGGCTTTGCCCGCCAGCATCGATCGCGAAGTCAGCGCCTACAGTTTCGATCGCGCAATTATCTGTGACACTGACGAAATAGCTCAATTCCTCATTGCCAACAACGTCCATTTTGAAAACAACTGCGCGATTCTTAGTATTAGTGGCTATCCCCAAAGCATCTTCAGTACCGTGATTGAAATGCTGCGGCGCAATACCGATTTAAAAGTCTATGCACTGCACAATGCGAGCCCTGCTGGAGTTGGCTTGGTACATCAATTACGAACCAGTCCAAACTGGTTTGCGAATCAAGCGGTGACGATTTTTGATTTAGGCATTTCTCCGCGTCAAATCTTAGCAACCCGCGATATGTTTGTGCAGCAATCTCAAACAATGGCACAAACCGCCCGTCAACTACCCGATGCTGTAAGGCAAGGTTTAACAGCAGAAGAACTAGCATGGCTGGATGCAGGCAATTTTGTGGAATTAGAATCGTTTACGCCGCAGCGGTTGTTGCGCGTGGTGAATTATGGACTTGCTCAGAGTGGCGATCCGCAGGGTAACGAGGGCTTAATATTAGTGGATGATAATGTTGGATATGGCGGCGGCTATGTGTTTGTCTCCGATAGTTTTGGTTAGGGCGTGTTTTCAAACTTGATATTAGACTTATTAATAATAAGCTTAAAAAGTCTTGAAACTTAGTCTGAATAAGATTTTTAGCGCTCTTTTGTTGAAATCCTAAAAAGCTGATATTGGTAAGGGCTTCAGCGATTTTAAAATGAGGAGCAAAAAAGCTGAGATTAACTCGGTGAGTAAAAGTTTCAGATTTTTTAATTTCTAATCCTGGGGGGAAATTAAGTTTAAATTGTGTGAAATTTGCCTTTAACCTCACATCTTGCACCATTCTCAAGAACAGGCAAGATGCCTGTTCCACAAAAATTAAATTTTCTTGTGGAACAGGCATCTTGCCTGTTCCTAAACAGCTTATTGAAAATGGTGCAACATCTCAGTTTAACCCGATCTCGTCTGGTTTTGTTTGTTTAGGCGCGGTTTCTAACCGCGCGGACTTCTAACCGCCTGGACTTTTTTAAGTCGTATACTCGGCATTAATCTTCACGTAGTCGTAACTCAAATCGCATCCCCAAGCTTTCGCAAAACCGCTGCCATTCCCCACACTAACCTGAATTAAAACCGTATCAGCCTTCAAATATTCCCCCTCCGCAGCCGCTTTCATATAATTACTTGCAGCAGCGCGATCGAACTCTTTCGGTTGTCCGTTTTCCATCATCAAAAAATCCCCCAATTGAATCCGCAAATTCTCTTGATCGAAAGGTACACCAGCGCGCCCAGCCGCCGCCGCAATTCTGCCCCAATTCGGATCGCGTCCGAAAATAGCAGCTTTCACCAAGGAAGAACCGACAATTGTTTTGGCAATTTTACTCGCAGAAACTTCATCCAGCGCGCCACTAACTTGCACTTCCACCAAACAAGTTGCACCTTCGCCGTCACGGGCGATCGCCTTTGCTAAATGCACGCAAACTTCTGTCAGCATGGCCTCTAATTTTTCAGCATCTGCCCCCATTTCCGTAATTGCCGGTGTGCGGGATTGGCCGTTGGCCAAAGCAATTAGCGAATCGTTGGTACTGGTATCGCCGTCAACAGTAATTTGATTGAAACTTCTGTTAGCCGCCCGACTCACCATTTCTTGCCACAAATGCGATGACACTGCTGCATCGCAAGTTACAAATGCCAGCATTGTTGCCATATTCGGGTGAATCATTCCCGAACCTTTGCAAATGCCGCCGATGCGGACGGGTCGATCGCCAAACATGGTTTCGAGGGCGATCGTTTTCGGCACTAAATCAGTCGTACAAATAGCCTTAGCCGCCGCATCGGAACCAGTTTCCGAGGCCTCAGCAACTAATCGCGGAATTCCCGCCCTCAGCGGCTCCATTTTTATCCGCTGTCCGATGACGCCAGTGGAGGCCAAAAGAATAGATTCTGGAGGAATATTCAGCGCTTCTCCCAACAATTTGGCACTTTCGAGGGCATCTGCCAAACCTTGTTCGCCAGTAGCAGCATTAGCTTGTCCCGCATTGCACAAAATTGCTTTCGCGCTGGGTTTAGCTTGCAAACGCTGGCGGCAGTAGTCCACACAAGCGGCCCGGACAGTGGAGGTTGTGAAGACTCCGGCGGCGATCGCGTCTACCTCTGACAAAATTAAACTTAAATCTGGCAAGCCTGAAGGCTTCAAACCCGCTGTAATTCCCGATGCTCGATACCCTCGGGGTGCTGTAACTCCGCCGTCAATTTCTTTCCAGTCCGACATGATGACCTCCCTAGTAGCCTTCAATCTGCTGAAAGGGGATTATACCATTTTAGATTTTAGATTTTAGATTTTAGATTTTAGACTTCGGCGTGAGCGCTCAGTCGAACGATTTTAGATTTTAGATTTTAGATTTTAGATTCTTTTGAACCCAATTTCCCATTCCCCATTCCCAATTCCCCATAAAACTAATCGCGGCTTCCAATCTAGAGTTATAACTCAAGAAGAAGTCGCGACGGTTTTGTAATTGACATTATTAATTTTTAGCTGGCAAAGAACAAACTCGATTCAACTATCTCGCCTTTGAAAAAACGAGTTATTTGCGATCGATATTCGCTGGAGAACCAGCATCTAAACCCACTTCAGCAGCCACACGGCTCAGCATGGATTCCTGACGGTTTTTGACGACGTGTTGATGGCGCATCATCAGGTTGCGGGCTTGTTCTTGAGTGGACTTGACACTCCCTAGCCTAAAGGCGTAGGGATTCTTAATTCATCGACTGACCTTTAAGCACTATGTCCTTTCGGCAATCTTTAAACTTTTCAACCGTGCAATTACACCAATTGACGAGCCTAATTCACAGCAACCCCAGAGGGTCTATCTCCAAAAGCGTACTAGGATACGAACCTAGAGTTCGGGTATGCCCTACCCTACTTAATTGATTTAAACCAAATGATGTATTTTCTGGTACAGAGAATGCGTTGATTCTCTCGCTGTTTTAAGTGTTTTCGCAGCACTGTGCCCAATTTTTACACCTAAAAGTGTGTCTTAACAGTTTCACGATGGTGATGGAGTTTAACCTTGGCACATCCATCTTAATACAAAGCCGTCCTAGAAGGACGGGGTTTTAGACCCAATTTCTTGATAACTGCGTAGGCAATTGAGGAAATTGAGCTTGCCCTAGCTCATGGTGGCGTTGCTGCGATCGTAACTGGCTTGAAAGCTGGGCTGCGGTTTGCCTTGAATGTGACCCCAGTAGTGCGTATCTTCCATCCCGACTTCGCTGGCGGTGCGGTTGAGCATGGATTGCTGGCGGTTCTTCACAAGTTGGTGGTGGCGCATCATCAGAGAGCGAGCTTGATTTTCGGTAGACATAGGGGGTTCCTCGGTATTCTTTAGATTAATGTTGGGCTTGTTTTTTCTTCTCTTCTATCACTATAACAGACAATTCTGTATCTAAAGCTACCAAATTAAAATTGTCACAAAACTTTACAATTGGGCTATGGGGCGAGAATCTCGATCGAGGTTGCAGGGAGTGCGATCGAGCTTTGGCTGGTGGATTCAGGCCCAACATCAAGCAGCAGTGGGCAAAATTTGACAATATTCATCTTCTAAGAGCCACATTTTAGCGGCTACGTAATTGCCAAGGGCCAAAATAACTTTATAGTTTGGTTCACAGTTATAGATGCAGAATTTGGCCTCTCAAGAAAGTAGAATTTGCCTTAGTTAACAGTAAATTTAATAAGTAGCGAATCACAATTAGATTTACAATGATTAAGCAGCTATGCTCAAGCATAGTCAAGTTTTTTGTAGTCAACTAGATAATATATTTTGGCTAAGTGAATCGCCCTCGCCATCCTCAAAAAGCGAGCTTTGTTGATAAAAATAGATTAAGTCCCAGCAGCCTCCCACAAAAAAGAGCGATCGCCCCTGGGGATTAGTTTTTAGTAATGCACAAATTTACGTTTTTGTCCAATTAATTTAGATGCGTTTACCGTGCCGGAATATGTGATTCTTGACCCAGCCGAAACCAGCCCACGGGTGCGAGTTATGGCATTTCTCGAAGGTGATGACATTTATACAGAGGTAAATTACTTGCCGGGTGAAGAAATGGAATCAGTAGTATTTCCCCATCTGAGATTATCAGTAAATGCAATTTTAGATCCGCCATTGGTAGAAGGGTTAATTAAGGCAGAACAAGCTCAATTGCAGAAAGCTGAAAGATTGGCGGCGAGGTTGCGGGAGTTGGGCGTAGATCCTGATGCTGTGTAGGAAATTGGATAAAGTACGTGAAGCGAAGCTCTCCCGAAGGGAATCGCCCTTGACGTATCTCAATCATCTAGGGACAAATCGCGCAGGAAATAAAAGCGATCGCTTTGCGAATTATCTCCTTTAATTCGCCCTAAGTAACCAGTCAGCGGTGAAGAAAGTTCTATAGTCAAATCCTTTACTGATTCGTTTGTCAGCTTAGAATCAGTGGCGGCAAATCTAGCATTGTATTGAACTTTAATCTCAACAACCGTTGGAAAGTCGCTATCTGAGCAAAGTTGTTTCACTGCTTGTATGATTTGCGATCGCACTTTAAGCTTTTCCCGCACATCGTCAATATAGCGATTAACCTTAGCATCGGCTTCCTCACCAAACGGCTGTTGTTCCAAACAAGGTTTTAACTGTAATAAATCGATCGAACCTGGTTGCTTAGCTTTCAATTCAACTAATCTTTGCAATGTTTCCGGGCGAATTACATTCATTTTACTACCAATAGCTGCTTGATTAGCTGGATTAGTTAAAGGCCCAGCCGCCAAAATAATTTTAACGGATCGATCGAACTTATCTTGACCCAAGTGAGTCAAGCCTAAATGAACCAATTGAGCGGTGACACTATTAGGTACACTTTCATGTTTGCTAGCTTTGCACTCTCCCGCTACTGGATATGGAGTCTCGCAATAAAAGTCTAAACCACCAGCGCCGCCTGTTGATTCTGGATTGAGACTAGCTTTCGGATTGGTATTAGAATTGGCAAAACCTAGCTTGATAAAACTTTTGCGGACTAACTTTTCAAATGTATTACCATCGCTAGAGTTTCCGATTTGTGCGATCGCACTTATCCATGCTAAATCCGGGTCTGGTTGTGTTGTGGGTAATTTTTCCGACCAACCTAGAAACATTTTGATTTCTGCCTCTAGTTGTTTGGCTTTTGGGTTGGTGGTGGATAAATGCACTAATGCACTTTGCAACTCTTCCAATTCTGGATGTTCTGGCGGCTCTAGGTTTTTCAGCTTTTGACTGCGTTTGGCAAAGATAGACTCGCTCAACACAGGTGAAGAATCAGTAACATTTAGGGACTTTGGCAAAGGTACAAAATTGCCGCTGGGATGCACTGGCATTTCCAGCGGCTGAGGTAGCAAATAAACCCGCAGGTAAGCTACAAAAATAAAAGGACGCTGCTGGAGAATTTGCTGTAATGCCTCTGTTTTCCAGACTGTTAATTGCGACAAAGCCTCTAATGATTCAGGATCATTTATCATTTGGCACAATTCGCACCTAGCCCAAGCTTTGATCGAAACTTTATCTAAAACTACTAGGGGGAGTTCTAATTGACCTGACTCTGGAAACAAGCTCATTTGCTTAGGTTTCATCAAGGGCATATTAGAATTATCGGCTGGATAAAGTGCATATTGTTCTCCCGGATTAAACGTTCGCCAAACTATGGCTGCAATCATTCGCCCTTGGATTAAAGCTTCTACGTCTGGGGCAGGCAAACGGATAGCTTTGTCAATGTTGACTAGCGACATGAGAGTATTTGTCCCAATATGAAGTTGATAGTTTATGAAGCCTTAATTAAACTCGCCGAGTAAATTATCGCACGACTTATCTAATTCTTCTGCATCAGATAGATCATCCATAATAGACTCTGCTACAGCAACGGGTTCATCTTCTATCAAATCGGTAGGAACCTGATAGGACGGATCGCTCAGAATCTCTCTAAGCAAGGGGTTGCTAGCCCCTAGCATTTTCTCAGCACCTTTTTCTGCAATAAAATTGAAAATCTGCTCCTCACTAACCCCATAATCTACTTCGCGCTTCTGATAAACAGCCCGAATAGCTAACAGCGGTTTGATTTCATCTTCTTTCAGTGGGACATATTCTCCACCTTGTTGTTTAATGAGCGGTACAAGATACTTTTGCTCCATGTATGAAGTAATCTTTTTGCTCTGGGAACGAACCAAACAACCGCGAGTTAAATTAAAAGTTTGGTAATCATTTAACCTTTTTAAACCCGAGCCTAACCCTTTTCCACCAGCATACTGAAGCACTGCTATTCCAATGATTACATCTTTTCCGTTGTCTTTGCCAATTACTTTGAAATTGATGTAATCATCCTTGCCTCCACGTTTCTTAACTTTATCTGTGGCTTCCTGAACAGTTACCCTTTCCACCGTCTGACCAATCAAACTCTGAAAGCCAAATAAAATAGCATCAGCAAGCAGATAATTATCTTCTAAATAAATTCCTATGTCTTCCTCTAGCTCTTTGACAAAAGCAAGTTCAACGGGATTAGAAATCTCGGTATTTTTAGTGCCTTCACCCGTAGAAATAGGAGGATTACAATTTTCTTTACACCACTTCAAAACCTCTCTAGCAGTGGGTTTTCCTTTGCCAAGCTCGCTAAGTTGAATTTGAGTGAATGGATAAATTGGCTCATGAGGAATTAAGTTTTGCCGTTCATAATATTTGTCTAACCAAAAGCTAACTAAGTTAAGAATTGATTCTCCATCCATGTATTTCAAGTCAATCGGATTTCCCTGAACCGAAACCTTAGTGAACACTCCACCAGGTAGCTTCTTAATTTTATCGCTCCATTGAGGGGGCATCATTACACTCAGTATCAAACCCCGGTTTAGATTTTGGAACAAATCTTTGATTAGTCCTGCAACAATCTGACTGATGTGTAAGCCACTAATATCGTCGTAGGCATCAGGCGTGTCTAACTCATCAAAGCAAATGACCAGTTCCTTGTACTCACTAATCAAATCTAAGATTTGCAAAACCGCCTCAAAAGATTGGCATTGAGTTGGTAGTTCCAACTCATCGGCTTTGTATTTAGCAAGTTCTTGACCCTCTAACCATTTGATTGCATAAAGTGATTGCTCGTCGGAGAGTGTCCAAAAAATTGCCTTGACAATATCAGGATCGTTAACAGTTTTCGCTTGCAGAAATGCTTTTGTTAGATCCTTAACCCACTTTTTTAGTTGCTTGGGCGTGCCTGCCTTAAATTTGGCCAATAATTCTTGAGGATAAAAAACTTTAGCATTGGGTTTGGAAACCTTTAAAGCATTGTTAGCCATTGCCGTTGCTAGTTCTTGCCACTGTCTCACCCCATCTCTACCAATCTTTCCAAGGCTCTCAGCCAATATTCGCTGAAATCCTTGCTTAATTTGACTGATATTACCATATTTATTAGCGTAGACAAACAAGCCCCCGCCATGCTCCTGCAGGCGATGGCGAATGCGGCTAATAATGTGAGTTTTGCCTGTTCCATCTTGAGCAGTTATAGCGATGGAAGTAGTCTTGTAGTGACCAGCACGAATTTGAGCTAGTGCCTGAAATACAGCATTAGAGGCGTGGGCATTTATTGTCTCAACATCGAAGAATTCCTGACCCCAAACATCACCAGCATTGAGAAAAGGAGGTTTAGCAAATGGATTTTGATTTAAAAGAGCCGCGTTCAGGTCTTCAATCGAAGAAAAAGAAGAATTAGTCATGGTTTTTGTGTGAGGTTAACGAATTTACAAAAGGATTTAGGTCAATTTTAGGAATTTAGCCGTTTGGCATAATAGCGAATTGCACCAAGTGCAGTTTTGATGGAATCTTCAGCTTTATCGGGCGTGATGTCTGTCATTTCACCACCTATTAGCTGAAAAATATCATTAGCCTGCATTTCCAACAGCCACTCATTGAACTCCGATCGCCCTACCCTTTCGCCGATCGCCCGACGCATCCGATAAATCGGCACCAAATCGTCTAAGTTATAATCCCGGTTCAAGCTGTCATACACATCGATCGCCACAGCCTTAAAATCCTCATAGGATGCGATCGCCCCTACATCCCCCTTCCCTTTCTCAACCCCAACACTTGCCGCACTATCCTGATGCCGAATCCACTTCAACAAAGAATTTCCCAGCCGAGTACCAATTTGAGAACCATCAAACTCAAACAGAGAATCCTTACTTTTCAAGCCTTCCGCTAAAACTTCTTTCCCCTTCGCGCTCAATTCCACCAGCGTCACCCGATTTACCAGCGAATACTCGATCGCCCCAGTCGCCTGCAACTCGCCGAGCACTCCCAGATATCTCTGACTCGTCTCATTAGTGCGAACAATCCGCTTAGTCAAATCCCCCTTTTTCACCTTCATCTTCCCGCCGCTCAAATCCCACAAATTCAGCAGTACCCGAACTTTCGCCTTCGCATCCCACACCGCTTGCTCTTCCGGTGTCAAAGTGTTAGACACCGGAATTTCATCTTTCTCAGACATATTCATACCTTTAAATACTTGTTTTTACTCTTAGATTTTACCAGAAACCTTCCTGGCCAACATTTAAACTTTTCCGCAAAAATCCGCGCGAGGCTACGCACAACTTATGCAAATTTCATTTAAAAATAATAGGGATTGACTAAAATTGAATTCTTTGATAAAATACCGAATCTAACGAGCGATCGCACTTCAACTTCTCTGCACCAAATGCGATCGAAACCATCTGAAGCACAGCCCGCTATGCTCTAGCAACCTCAACAAATGTAGCGATCCCAACCGCAGCTAACAACCCGCAACCCAGCTTAACTGCGACTTTAGTTCAATGCCCGATTCAGTCTTTAGAAAGACGAATTCAACCTACACATCTTGTTACATTGCAATGGCAATCAAAACATTGAACAAGATTTTACCCATGAAAACTATTCCCGATCAAATTTCCGACATCAAAGAAAAACTTCCAGATTTGACTCCCACCCCTCCTGGTTTAAAAGCTCAAGCATCTAGCCACGACCTCAAAGCCCGTTTAGATTGGGGCGAACCCGGACTCACAATCATCGACGCCCGTGATTTTGAAAGCTTCACCAAAAGCCACATTACCGGCGCCGCAATGATGCCAATGGAAGACTTAGTAGAGCGAGCCAAAGCTAGCCTAGAACCCATCCGCGACATCTACATCTACGGCGAAAACGACCAACAAACCGCCGAAGCTGCCAATCTTCTACGCACTGCAGGCTTTCAAAAAGTAGCCGAACTAAAAGGCGGAATTCCTGCTTGGAAAGCCATTGACGGCCCTATGGACGGCTCTGGCGAACACGATACTCCGGGCCCCGACGCATACAACGTTTTCTCTCGCTTGCAACACCACGCCGAAGCGCAGAAAATCAAAAAATAACCTCAGATTGGCGGCAGAAGTCGCCCATAGAATCTGACACTTAATAAACCCGGTATCGCAAAAGTTACCGGGTTTTACTATCCGAACTTATACCAAATCCGTCTTATATTTTCTTAATCTCTTAGAGAGAGACTTCCTTTGTAGAGGATGGGTTTCAACCGCCGACTCTTAACTTCCTGCTATCCAAATATGCCTTAACTTCCCCAAACATTAAGCGGTTTGCATCAAAAGTAATCCGTGTAACAGCTTCCTCAAAAGAAAGCCAAGCAGAATTTTGAACTTCCTCCTCTTGCAAAACAACTTCCATCGAATTGACAAAACCTAAAAAATAAGTGACACTCTTTTCAATCGGCTCCCCATCCTTAACAAAAGAATAGTGTTCCGTAAAACTCGGCTCATCAAGCATTTCAAAATCCGATATACCTGTTTCCTCCTCAAATTCCCGCCTTGCCGTTTCCGCAGGAGATTCCCCCGGATTCGCGTGACCCTTCGGAAACGCCCAATGTCCCGCTTGATGTTGAATCAACAAAAACAAAGCATCAGCTTCCTTTCCAAAAATCGGCACAATCCCAAAACATTCATCTTTCATTTGTCTGATATTTCCTATTAATTATCGTGTTCTTTATAACTAGGGCTAAAGCCAACTATCACACGATCATCGACTTGTAGGGGGGAGCATCTCAGTTTTGTAAAAAGCATTTTTTTCATTGTAGTGCGAGCGTCCCCGCTCGCGTGTACAATACGCGAGCGGGGACGCTCGCACTGTAAATGCAAAACTGAGATGCTCCCCTTGTAGGGTGCGTCAGACGAAGTTCTAGAACGACTATCGAGGATTTCGGGATCTGACGCACCTTACTATTAACTATCGCGGACTTCGTTTGTCTAGATGCGATTTCAATCGCCCAGTCTCTGAAATTCCCACCCCAACCGAGTCTGCTGTTCATAAACCCGCTTCAAAGTATTAACATCCCTCGCAGAAATAGGCGGAGGATTTCTCACCTGAGAAAAATAAAGCACATCAGTTTCCATCAAACTGTGGCCCCAAATTCCCAAAGCGTGACCCAACTCGTGCCGCGCCGTCGCCGGAATATACTTACCCACTTGATTCGGATTCAAATAAACCGAAAACCGATGAGATAACACAGTTTTATCCCCATCGCGACGGGCATATAATTCATAGGTAGCCTCTCCAGATCGCGATCGCAAAACCCCTTGACGCAAAGGCGGAGCCCGACGTAAAATCCTAATATCAGCCACCTCCGAACTATCCACCACTTCCAAAGGCAAATAAACCCCCCATTCCCGCACCACATCCAACACAGCCGCCATCCATTCTTCAGACTTATTAGCACCAACTGGACGCTCAACATAAACCTGAATCGGAAACTTAGACCACAACAAATGACCAAAATTCGGTGGCTTAACCTGGTCAAAATAATCCCCGCTATCGGTGGAATCTTGCCAATTGGCCAGCGTTGGTGGCAAAGGATGAACCTGTGGAGGCGGAAAACTATTCGGGAGAGAAGAAAGAGTCGCCGCCGGAGTATTAACCTGAGTAAAAACTATCAGGCTAAAACAAAATAAAGCCAATCCCAAACCAGCCAGCAATCGAGGTTTTAATGTCACTTTCCCCAACCGCATTTTTGCAACCGCACTTAAATTTCATCTTTAGGGCGGGCTAGAAGCCCAACCCCTACTCCCCACAATATTTATTTATGTGGCACGGGCGTCTCGCCCGTGAGTTCATGTGGCACGGGCGTCTCGCCCGTGAGCTAATGTGGCACGGGCGTCTCGCCCGTGAACTCATGTGGTTAAAAATCCGAATCTTATAACTTAGGCGTCAACCAACCAGCACTCAAAATAACAGTCAAACCCATAAAAACAATAGACAGACCCCAAGTAATCCGGTTCAGACTTGTTTCTGCACTCTTGGCGCTGGTAAACAATTGAGCTTGTCCGCCAATCCCTCCAATACCATCGCCTTTAGGACTGTGCAGCAACACAAAAATCACAAGTCCTAAAGCAGACAAAGACCAGATAACTTGTAACACAGCAACAATATTCATAATCGGGGGGAATTGGTAATTAGTAATCGGTAATTTATTATGATATCAAATTTGGTCGATCGCGCACAATCTCCTCCGGGACACGGCATCGTGCCCATTGTTGTCAACTTAACGTCAAACCCGCAGTCCGGCAGGGAATGAATTCCCTGCCTCAAAGCGAAAGTCCTCTTAAGAGGACTGAAAAGAAGAATTTTTGGTGCTGCTGAATCTAAGTTTGATTTTGCCTGATGGGGTAATTCTAAGTGCTTACGCTGTCAGCGGTGGGGCAACCACAGGGGGATTGCCCCTACCAATTTCATACCCCAATTCAGAAACGCCGAATTTTTAAACTCATTAGTCCTCTTGAGAGGACTTTCGCTATTAGACAGGGAATTCATTCCCTGGCGGACTACCGGATAGGCGGGAGGACTGGGCGGATGACAGCTTAAATTGACACCACTGCACGGCGCCTTTGTCCCTAATCCTGCGTCCCTACTACAATCGGACTCGCACCGGAGTGCGATTGGCGCGAACTTCAAAATTAGCGGGTTCAATCATAGAACGTCCCGTCATCTCCGGGGGCTGAGGCAACCTCAACAGCTCCAGAATCGTCGGCGCAATATCCGCCAAAGAACCATCCGCCCTCAGAGGAACATCCGTTCCGTGACCCGGAATCTTCAGACCTTCACCTTCTACCAGAATAAACGGCACGGGGTTAGTAGTGTGAGCCGTCCAAGGATTCCCGTCCTCGTCAAACATCTGCTCAGCATTGCCGTGGTCAGCAATAATAATTGCCGTTCCCCCAGCTTTACTAATAGCGCTCAACAGCCGCCCCAAACATTTATCCACAGTTTCGATCGCAATTATCGTCGCATCCATCCTCCCGGTATGACCAACCATATCCGGGTTAGCGTAGTTAATCACCATCAACGAATAGATGCCTTTTTCCAAAGCCGTCACCACCCCATCCGTCACCAAGTCCGCCGACATCTGGGGCGCCTCATCGTAAGTCGCCACCATCGGACTCTGCACCAACTCGCGGTGTTCCCCGATAAAAGGCTCTTCCAGACCCCCATTAAAAAAATAAGTCACATGAGCGTACTTTTCAGTTTCCGCCGTCCGCAACTGCTGCAAACCGTGCTTAGAAATCACCTCGCCCAGAATATTGTTCAAATTCTGCGGTTCAAAAGCCACCATTACCGAGAGTTTGGGGTCGTACTGAGTAAAAGTCGCAAACGCCAGCGGCTCAATTAACTGCCGTTCAAACCCCTTAAAATCGGGAGATACAAAAGCCTGAGTCAATTCTCTAGCCCTGTCCGGGCGAAAATTGAAGAAAATCATCCCATCCCCGGATGCCACGGCCCCCCGCGCAATTCGAGTCGGAACTGCAAACTCGTCGGTCACTCCTTCAGCATAAGAGGCCTGCAACACATCCACAGCCGATCGACCGTCAGGCGCAATCTCAGTCGTCATCACCTCGTAAGCGCGCTGCACCCGATCCCAGCGCTTGTCCCTGTCCATCGCGTAGTAGCGGCCGCTAATGGTCGCAATCCGACCGACCCCTACCTCTGCGATATAACTTTCAATCTTGCCTAGAGCTTCGACACCCTCTTTCGGAGTAGTATCGCGACCGTCAGTAATCGCGTGAATGCAAACATCAGAAATTCCCTGTGCCTTTGCTAATTGCAGCAAACCCTTAATATGACTGAGATGGGAATGAACCCCGCCTTCAGAACAAAGACCAGTCAGGTGCAACTTGCCACCCGTGGCGCGGACTTTCTCGCAAAGCTTAACCAGCGCTTGATTCTTGAGCAAAGAACCATCTTCGACTGCATCCGAGATCCGCACCAACTCTTGAGGAACGACGCGGCCCGCGCCCAGATTCAAGTGACCAACCTCTGAGTTACCCATTTGCCCGTCTGGCAGCCCTACCGCCCGACCCGATGTGTGAATCAGAGTGCTAGGATAAGCGGCCCAGAGACTGTCCATCACGGGTGTTTTTGCCGCGGCGATCGCATTTCCGTCTTTTTCTTCACTAAAACCCCAGCCGTCTAGAATAATCAGCACTACAGGAGATACAGACGCTTGTGCCATGCGAATACCTTATTTACAATAATTAATTTCTCGATTTTCATGATTTCCGATTTTGCGGAACATCTTCCGCTAATCAGTTTACATATTTTCTAAGCTCCGGCGGAACAAAGCCCACCAAAATTCCATTAGCCACAGCATTTTGGGAACTAATTTCGACCTGCTTTGGGAATTGTTTAATTGATTGCCTTGCCCTGTACTGTGAATGCACCATCGGAGGCTGTTACCGATCTCACCAACAGCGACCCTGCTTTTGCGGCCGCATTTTCACCAAAAAACTGGGTCTGAAGCCCCGTCCTTATAGGACGGCTTTACATTGAATTAAATCCCCTTTCGGGTTCGGAGAGGGAATTTAATGCAACCTCTCCGATTTTTGGGGAATGGTTGCCCCAAACTCCCATTTCTGGGGTAAAGTTAGCTTCGACAAAGTTATAAAGGCTTGCGCCGGCTAGCAGCACTGTCTCAGTGACCTTAAGACTGTTTAACCACTAGCGACAGAGCAAGGGACTAGCTTCGCATCAAGCGGGTGTCGTGACCTAAATAACGTAGCTATTTAAAGCTTAGTCTGGTCAGAATGGCCTGTTAGATTTCTCTTTCAAGCCTCACGCCTTTAGGCTGAGGTTTCTGACGAATTGTTCAACGGTAGGTTGCTATTGAAACACTAAAAAGAATACCACAGATGGCGGACTTTTACTACTGCCTCAAGGAAGAGATTAAACAGCTTTGACTGGGCTGGGAATAACTTTAAACCAGTTGAGCAAAAATCCGTTTCCGAATCGGCTCACTTTCAGCGGACATAAAATTCTACAACATCTTTTTTAATTTTGACATCGTAATTGCCAAAGAAATCGTGACCGAGCAGACCTATTGGCATTTGTTTGGCGATCGCCACTTCGACATTTTGGATCGCAGCACCCCCAACCCGAATCGATCGCACTACGCCGATCGGGAACTCGACAACGCTACCGTCAGCGATCCCCGCTCTGATGGTACGCACCGGCCTCACTCCCAGTGCAGTAGCCATCCGCTGAGAAATCAAAGTGCCGCTCGCCCCGGTATCGAGAATCATCTCAAAAGTCTTGTTGCCGTTAAATACCACATCAATCACCGGCGTCCCGCCAGCGCGACGCTTGATTTTAGCTTGAAATACCTGTGGATTCCCCGGTGGCTTCGCCCGTTGATTTGCTGGGGGTTTGGCACCACGATTGGATGGGTTCCAAAACTGAGAGTACAATTGGCCAGTTGTCAATCCCGATCGCGTTATAGTGCGATTCCCTGCAGGATAGCTCCGCCGCGCGTGCTGCTGGGAACTCACATCGGGAACCAATGTCATCACCTGGGTTTCTGGCTGATGTGAATCAGAAAGCACCTCGCCGCCCCCCACCGATCCCACACCCACCAAAACAATCGCAAAAACAAAGCCCGATCGCCAAATCCGCTTGAGAATCACTTTTGCCATTATCTAAATACCTTAATTAATTCAATATGTCGAACAACGGCCACCATTGATATCCTAACCCGCTCCAGAAAACCCAGCGGCCGAAGAGCCCGATCGGATCGTCAGGAAAAGTTGGCAATTGTTAAGCGATCGCATAACATCGAACACAGATAAACTAATAAACGGCAACTGGCTGTAATTGCAGAGCCTTGTTGCATATCTTGAAATTAAGCATTTGGGGGCGATCGGCAATGCACAAACTTTTATATTTTGCAACTATAGGACTACTAGCTTTCTCGATCGCAGGCTGCGGTGGCGAGGGCAGCAACACAGCCAGCCCCAGCCCCAGCCCGAGTGCAGCCTCTCCGTCTCCGGCTGCCGGAGCCAGCCCCACCCCAGCAGGTCAGACTTTCCAGTCTCCAATAGTAGCCGCCCAGCCTCCAGGGTTAATTCGATCGACCAACCCAGACGAACGAGCAAGACAGGCTCAAACAAATATCGGCGACAACAAAAACAGGAATCCAACGCTTCCGCTTCAGCCGGTGCCGCAAGGCCCTGTGACAGCCAATCCTTCTCAGGTAGACCCCTTTGGGCCACTGCCGCCGATCGCAGTTCAAAACCCTCCCGGAGTTGGCGATATCCCCGGCGGAGTCCCAGCAGGGCCGATGACAGCCAATCCTTTGCCCAAACTGCCACAGCGACAGGTGGCGATGATACCTAAACTGCCAGAACTATCCCGCCCCGTCCAAATTGGAGGAACTAAGCTCAGAGGCCCGGCCGCTCCCCAAATCAATCTCAGCCCGACAGCAAGAGGCGTTGTCAGCGAATTCAGGACGCTTCAGGCTCTGCTAGACGACACCACACAAAAATCTGAGTACGGTACAGATCTGGGTACATTGGTTACTACTATTTACGGAAGAGAAGGAGCAAAGAATTCAACCAGACGAGAGTTACTTCTAACTAACCGACCATTCTTCAGAAGAATAGAAAAGGCCCTGGGTGAATATGTCACAGCCTCAAACTTGTGGGATATTTACGGAGAAAAATCGCCTCCTGATGCTCTCCGGTGTTCCATCGTGCCGGAAATTGCCGAGGCAATTGAGGTATATCGACCGCCGACAGTAAGAAGGGGGGAACTGTCCTGCGTGACGCGCATAAATTTGCTGCAAGCAGTTTGGCGGCAGGGCAAGAATAGACTTGATGCAGCCCTCCGCGATCAAGACTATGAGGCGCGAACAATCGCAAAAGCGCCTCTTCTGCCAGTTCTATCCGAAACCCCGACAAATCGTCAGCCAGAAGGCGAGAAGGCCCTGGGTCGGCAATTAGCTTCGTTGCCAGAAGTGCCTGGGCTAAACCCCCCGCCAGTAGGGCGTCGCCCAGCGGGATCTCCGTTAATAGCAGCGGGCCCCGGAGATCCTTCTCTGCCGGGAGGCGAAGGCGCGCAAGTTGGCTCGCCCCGCCAAGTTCCGGGGCTGAATGCGCCTCAATTGGGCCGTCGCGGCGGAGAGCCTGGTTTTCCTGGAGGCGAAGGCGCGCAAATTGGCTCGCCGCGCCAAGTTCCGGGACTCAATACGCCTCAATTCGGCAGTCCCCCTGGACAGCCAGGCCTGCCGGGAGGCGATGGATCGCAAATTGGCTTGCCGCCCCAAGTTCCGGGACTCAATCCGCCTCAATTCGGCCGCCGTCCAACTTCACCACCAACTACGGGTAGGAATCCGCGCCGTCCTGCACCCCCGCGCCCGCCCCAGCCAATTGCAGCTAGACCCATAGGAGTGCCGGATCTGCCGGAACTGCCAGTAGACAAGCGCCCGGCCCAGTGGAGAGACCCCAATCCCCCACCTCCTCCGCAGATCCCAGTAGTTCCTGCACCGCCGCCACCACCTTCTACTGACCTCGCTACAGGCACTGAAGTCAGCGGGGTGGTAAAAGTTGGTAACGAGACGCAAGTGATTGTCAAAGTACCGAATGAACCAACCAGCCGATATGTCAAAGTAGGGCAGCGGTTGTCTAACGGGCAAGTGTTGGTCAAGCGGGTGGATATCAAGCCCGGAGCAGATCCAGTCGTAATCCTAGAGGAAAACGGCGTTGAGGTTGCCAAAGGTGTGGGCGAAAAACCTGCAAGTCGCGAGCAAAAACCCGCCAATGCAGTTATTAGCCGTCTGTCAAATCCGAATAGCTCAACGCGGCGCTGAAAATTGACATTAAAGCATGAAAAATGCTAAGGGCAAAAACTCTAATTTTTGCCTTTTTGCATTTATGGCTGATATCGAATCTGAAGGTAAAATTAATATAGAGTGAGTTAGTCGCTTCTGGGAAGAAACATTAGGGATTAAAAAATAGAAGACTTTTCAGCGAGTCTTAGCTTTTGTAAAAGCTCTATCACTAATTGCAGTCAAAGGAGATTTCCCATGCTCAGTTCAATTCAAAAATTAGGGATGGTAATATTAGTTGCTTCTTGTATCGGCAGCGCCACTAATCTCTTGAATCCCCAGCCATCAATGGCTCAACCACAACCAGAGCCAACACCAGAGGCAAAACCCGAAGAAGAAAAACGCTCTCCCTTCTGCCAAGGAAACCCTCCTACGGGAAGAGTGAAATGCAATTACGAGGGAGGCGATAACTACGAGGGAAATTTCGTTAACGGCCTGCCCGACGGCAGCGGAGTCTACGTGTACGCTAATGGCGATCGCTACGAAGGACAATTTCGGAATGGAGTGCCAAATGGTAGAGGGACATTCATTTTTAAAGATGATGCCCGCTACACAGGCGTGTTCCAAGACGGCACAATGAGATCGGGGACGGTCGTTTTCCCCAACGGCGAGCGCTACGTCGGAGAGTTCGCAGTCGTCAGGAACGTTCAGACTGATGTTATTAGCAGCCAACCCGCAGGGCGAGGTCAATTTTTTTACTCCAACGGCGATCGCTACGAAGGACAATTCTTTGCAGGTTCGCCCTTTGGCCCAGGGGTATTAGTACGCAAAGACGGCACTCGCTGTTCCGGCAGATTTTTTAATCAAGAACTAGACGCTAGTGTCACCTGCACTTTCCCCAACGGTACGCGCTATGAAGGAGAATTGCGAAAGGGAGTGCCTCACGGTGTCGGAACGATGATCGATGCTAGCGGCAGGCGCTTTCCGGGGGTATTTCGCAACGGCAAACCGGGAGTTTCCTAAAGGATAAATTCAGTTTTTCAGGCCACTGTTGACAAGAAATCGGACAAAAGACAAATGACGAAGGAAAATAATATCCAGAAGCGTATAGGAGAGACTTTGTTAATGATTTCCCGTTTTAAAACCAGTGGAATCGCTCTATTAGTTACATCAGTGTTGGGAATTGGGAGTTACGCGACTTATCCCTTGCCATCAATGGCGCAAGGGACAGGAGCTAAAACCGGTCGCTGCGTGCCAGCTATCGCTACAGGTAGGGTCAGGTGCGATTACGACGATGGCGATAGCTACATCGGACAGTTCGTTAACGGTTTGCCCAGTGGCACTGGGGTATACATATACTCCAACGGCGATCGCTATGAGGGGCAATTCCGTCTCGGCCAGCCAAACGGTCGAGGACAATTTATATTTAACGACGACGCCCGCGTCGAGGGCATATTCCGAGATGGCAAAATCAGCTCCGGGACAGCTATTTTTACTAATGGCGATCGCTATATAGGCCCGTTTTCTCTGGATTGGAAAGTGGGTACGCCGACTGGACAGGGGCAATTCATTTTTGCTAACGGCGATCGCTTTGTCGGCCAATTTTTAGGGGGCAAGCCTTTAGGTGCGGGGGTTTTCACCCGCGCGGACGGTACCCGGTGTTCGGGACAGTTCTTTAATGAAGAACTTGATGCTAGGGGTAGCTGCGCGTTTTCTAACGGTATCCGCTATCAGGGAGAGTTCCGCCAGGGATTGCCTCACGGCAAAGGCACAATTATCGATACCAGTGGCCGGCGGTTTCCGGGAGTGTTCCGCGACGGCCAGCGGCTCGAACGATAAACTGGGAATAAGTGCGATCTATTAGTAAGGGCAGGTTGATGGCTAATAATTTTTGCACAAAACCTGCCCTTGCTAGGTTTTAAAGTCACAACTATTGATAATTTACGATCGGCTTTTTCTCAACCGAATTGCTAATGTTAAATATTCACTTAATGGAGTTAATGGAGGCGTTTTGATATGACAACTACTGCTTCAGCTTCCGGCCGCACCGGCCAGTTTCCCTTCGACTTTGCCCCGCAGCGGACTCAAGATGCTGATTTGTTGCGACAACTCAATTTTGTGCCCGGTTTGAAGGAAGTCTTGACTTTGCGCCAAGTTCATGCTTTGGAACACGCTACTGTTTGGGTACTGGGCCAATCTGGCGGTACGGCGACAGCAAGAGCCGATAATGAGTTATTGGGCGGAATGTCCACAGACCAAGGGTTTTATCTTTATGGTCACGTTAACATTGCACAGTTGCGTCAGGCAGTGCGCGAGGCTTTGCAGCGGATTGCCAGCGGAGAGTGGGATTTAGCTGTACATCCCCGCTGTGGCACGAATTTGTCGGTGGCAATGCTGCTAACGGCAGGCCTTGCTGTCGGTATCAATTTAGCCCTGCCTCGCGGGCCGATTCTGCAACTTTTAGGTTTGGGTGCAGCGGCTGCTGCTGCGGCTCAGTTAGCTCCTGATGTGGGATCTCTGGCTCAGCGTTACGTCACAACTGCTATTCCGTTTAATTTGAGTGTTGTTGATATTACTGTAAGTCACGACTTCTGGGGACGCGAAGCTCATTTTGTGCGGGTGCGTTGGGTTGAATAGCTGCACAGTATCAAGCCCGATCGATATATCTAACTCATCTGCGTTAATCTGTGTTAATCTGCCTGTATCTGCGGTTAAAAAAAGAGAATTTTGCAACCGCAGATGACAATGGATGAACGCGGATTCACGCAGATGAAGAGCATAGATATCTGAATAATTCCGCTCCTAACAGATTGGATATAACTAATAACAATTAACTCCTGACTTGTGGGTAATCCCAGCTCCTAAATGCGATCGGGATCTACTCCTAATTCTCGCAACCTCGCCGCCAATCTTTCAGCACGTTGGCCCTGCTCATCAGCCCGTTGGCGCTCCACCGCAGCTTGCTGCTCAAGTTCCTGGAACCGAGCTTGTTCTGCTTTAATCAACCCTTCAACTAATGGCGGACAAAGTATTTCATTCACTGATAATGTCAGATTAGGAAATACTACAGACACCATTTGTTGCCCCGGCACAAAATCTGTTTGTGTATAGATGTCTTCACCTTCAGGAAAGGCTAAAACTCGCACCAGTTCTTTGTTAGGTGTAGGGTCAACAATTACATATTCAGGTACGTTAGCTAGTTCGTACTCAGCTCGTTTAACCACATAATCGGCGCGCCGATTTTGACTCACTACCTCTATGACTAACAGGGGCTTTTCCTCAAAATCGAGGATACCAGAACCTGGTCTAGCAGCAGCTTGTTCCAAAAGACTTTGAGTGCAAACAACTACATCAGGAATCCGAGAGATATCTTCTTCTGTTCTTACTCCCAGGCCTGTTTTTGCTACTAAGTCAAGATTGTGTTCAGCTAGATAACGCTGCAATTGGTAAACTAAATATTCGCAAATTTTGATATGTAAAACTGTTGCGGTTGGCATCGGAATTAATTTGCCTTTGTACAGTTCATATTGTAGATCGGAATCAGTTTGATAAAATCGGTATTCTTCAAAGGTCAAGGTGGGTGAAGTATCAATTTGCTTGGATTCAACAACTGGCACTACAGATTGAGACATATCTTTTCACCGATGTCGATATAATTCTATTATATTCAATCTGCCTCGATCTGGGTGCATTTGCGGTTAAAAATTCCCAATTTATCGATCGCACTTGCCGCCAGAATTGTCAGAGAATAGTTGAATAGTGTAAAATCAACTTTGCGATCGCCCCGACAACTCGACCTCACCCTTCCTTACACCATCCGAGTTCCTATGTCAATCAAAAAGATTCTTTCCATAGCGCTGTTAATTTTCATCCCCATTTCCATCGCCGCTGAGTATTTGCACTGGGGTTCCCTTGCAGTTTTCATCACATCCGCTTTAGGCATTATACCTCTGGCGATTTGGTTGAGCACAGCAACAGAAGAAGTGGCGATCGTTACAGGCCCCTCCATAGGCGGCTTATTAAATGCAGTCTTCGGCAATGCTACGGAATTAATTATTGCCATAGTTGCCCTGAAAGCCGGCTTAATTGACATTGTGAAAGCCAGCATAACCGGTACAATTATCAGCAACTTGCTTTTAGTCATGGGATTTTCCATGCTGCTAGGAGGAATCCGCTACAAAGAACAGGAATTTAAGCCAATAATCGCGCGGGTGAACGGTTCCACAATGACTCTAGCAGTGATTGCCATCCTGCTGCCGACAATGGTAATTTATACCTCCAATGGAGTCGAACCCGCAGCCATTCAGAATCTTTCCTTAATAACTGCGATCGTCCTAATTGCAGTTTACGCTCTAACTCTCCTATTTTCATTAAAAACGCACAGCTATCTTTACGATGTTGGCTTAGTAGAACTAGAGTCAGAAAATCCTCAAAATACCAAAGAGGAATCTACTACGCACAAACCGAATTTGTGGCTGTGGATAGGAGTGCTAGTTGCCTCAACTGTTGCCGTTGCTTTTGAATCAGAAATTTTCGTCGGTGTTGTCGAAGAAACTACCAAAGGATTGGGATTAACGCCGCTGTTTACAGGGGTAATTCTGTTGCCGATTGTTGGCGGCGCCGCTGAATATGTAACTGCGGTGGGAGTTGCGATGAAAAACAATATGGATTTGTCAGTTTCTGTCGCAATGGGTTCGAGTTTGCTAGTTGCTTTGCTGGTAGCGCCGGTGTTGGTGATTATCGGATTAATAATTCATCAGCCGATGGATTTAAACTTCAATCCGTTTGAAGTAGTTGCAGTTGCCATCGCAGTGACAATTGCTAATCTAATTAGTCTTGACGGCCGCTCTAATTGGCTCGAAGGAGTGCTGCTTTTAGCAACATATATTGTGTTAGGAGCGGCATTCTACTTTCACCCCATTACTTAATTCTCGCGGAACAGGCAAGATGCCTGTTCCACAAAAAATCAATTAAATAGTATCCGGGTCTATTCCCATCTCCCGCAAGCGCGCCGCCAGTCTGTCAGCTTGCTGTAATCGAGATTGTTCTTGTCTGATTAAATCTTCGACAAGTGGGGGAGATAGAATTTGATCCACTGATAAAATCAAATCTGGAAACTGCAAAGACACGATGTTTTGCCCTGGCACAAAATTCGTTTGTTCGTAAGCAGTTTCATTTTCCGGCAAAGTTACAACTCTGACCCTAGTCCGGTTAGGTTTAGGGTCTGCCATCCAATATTCCGGCACTCCAGCATTTTCGTATTCTGCTCTTTTTGTCACGTAATCTTGACGCTCGTTTTGGCTGACAACTTCAACAATTAACACTGGCGTTTCATCTAAATCGAAGACGCCAGCACCAGGTCTGGCAAGCAGTTGTTCCCAAAGACTTTGAGTACAAACAATCACATCAGGAATCCGCGAGGAATTCTCTTCCGTTCTCACTCCCACATTAGTTTTTGCCACCAAATCGAGATTGTGTTCAGCTAAGTAACGCTGCAATATGTAAACTAAGAATTCGCAGATGCTTGCGTGTAAAGCCGTTGCGGCTGCCATCGGTATTAATTTTCCCCTGTGAAGTTCGTAGAGAACGTCAGGTTCTCCCTCATAGACAAGATATTCTTCAAAAGTTAAGGTGGGCGAAGCATCAACTCGATCGGTTTCCGAAACAGGTAAAACAGACTGAGACATATTTATCCGCGCTCCGGTTTTAGTTCTCTTAATTAATTTTAGCCTCTCTTCTTTTATTCCTCTGGGGTTAATTAAAAGAATTAGGTATTTTTCAAGCAGTTACGGACAGCGACACTGTTGAACAGGAAAACACTCTTGTCTGCAAGTTCTTTTTCTGCCTTTACGGTCGCGACAATCAGAAGTATCCCGACATTCTACCCGATCTTGACAAATTTGTTGACGGGGAAAAGTACCTAAGTTTTGTATAGAAACTTCAGCCGTCAGCGAACCCTGTTCTATAACTTGGTCATTTTCTTTAATTTCATAGAGAAACTTATTTTCTCCCTCTAAAACCGAAAAAGTTCTTGTTTTGTGACTGTTACCCAACTTAAATCCAAAATCCTCGGAAAACTCACCTTTGTTGTAACCTCGGTCTGTGTAGGGATAGGGGTTAGTTTCCATGCCATCAGTCACATTTTTAATCATTACCCTTCTGTTAGGGCCCGGAGGAGTTTTGCTGGAGACAAATCGAGCGCTTTGCGAATCAGGGGAGAAGACAGTACCGGCACAGGGGCCTACATATTCAGTGCGCTTAAATTGAATTAAATTAATATTAAAAGCGTTTTCGTTTTTGACCCTAAATTGTGCTTCGCTACTCTGCTGGGCGCTAACGGTGAAAGCTGCTAGCGTCAAAAAAAAAGCCCCCACCAAAATAGCTAGGAATTTGATTTGCGGCCTCCCCGTAACAAATCTGGCGTGTTTCATCTCTCTATACCTCTAATGTGAATAGATAGCATTTTGTTTAGCAGTTATTTTAACTTGAGAGCTGAGGTGTTGTCAAAGTATATCGAATAGGTTTCTAGTGAGGGCTGGAGTCTTTGATGCTGAGTTGCGAAAGGAAGGACGGAAGTTATGACTGTGAACTTTGTAGAGTCAGGAATGAAGTCCTGATTACTGAGAGGTTGCACCATTGTCAATAAGCCTTTTATGAACGGGCTCTCCGGCCCGTTCCACAAAGAGTGAATTTTCTTGTGGAACAGGCATCTTGCCTGTTCTTGAGAATGGTGCAATATCTAAGGAGTACGAACTTAACTACCAAGTTACTCGATCGCGCCATCTCTCTAAAATCTTGTCCCCAATGCCCTGAACCCGCGCCACATCGTCCAAAGAGGTGAAAGGTTGCTGTTGCCGCGCGGCAATAATTCTCTCGGCTAACTTCGGGCCCACCCCAGGCAAGGTTTCTAATTCTTCCTGAGTCGCGGCATTCAAATTAACTAACTTTTTACCCGCAGCAATTTGAGGTTTAGCACTCGCAGATTTTGATGCTGCTTGTAGTGAATCGCACTCTTTTTTCTTAGCATCAATTCTCTGTTTGATTCGGGGGGGAATTCCCAAGGTTGCACCTTTGTAAAGCCGATCGAACTCCCGCTCAAAATGGGCTGCAACTACGGGACTCTCGATCGCCAGCAACGTCTCGTCATTCCCGTGATTTGCAGCCTCACTCCAGTTGTGAGAACCTGTAAGCACCGTTTTGCCGTCCACAACGCCGAATTTGTGGTGCAGGCGATCGCCCATTGGTAACAGCGGCACTCCCACCGTAGTCAACGGCTTTCTCCAAGGGCGATTGTCATCTTCTAACTTGCAATCTTGGATGAAAGTCGCACCCATCATATCCAAACCTTCACTGTAAGAGCGATAAATAAAATTAGAGTCAATTAAAGCTCGCACCGCAACTCCCCGGCTAGCTTCAATTTCCAAAGTATTGGACAACCGCTGAGCCGAAAATACAAACAATGCCAAATCAACCGACTTTTTCGCACTACCCAAATTTCGATTTATCAAACTGTTAACGCTTTTTTCCCAAGGCAAAGTCTGGGAAGTCGGCGAAAATTGCACCGCCACTGTCGAATTCCCTACTCTTACTTTTTGCACTTGACGAAACGGCTTTTTGATGCCAAACTTGCTGTCCGGTTTGCCTCCGGGCCCGTCGCCCCACATGATGTTAAATTCTTGAGTAAATAGTTGCGCTATTTGAGCATTTTCAATTTTTAGCAAATTGTTCGCATTGCCGCGACTTGCGGCTGTCTTGAAATCGCCGTGTATATCGCTTGTGGTAAAATTAGCCGAAGTGACGATTACCGTTTTGCCGTCAATTACCACAAATTTGTGGTGCATCAAACCGCTGCCTTTACTGCCGTCAGCAGTATCGTCAATTACAGGAATACCCGCATCCTTGACAATTACCAAAGCATCATTTTGCTTGATTTCCTCGGCGCTTAATTTACCGTCTTTATTGCGATCGGCAAGTTGCACAAATTCGTTATAACGATCGCGCTCTCTTTCCGGTAATTTCGCTAATTCCTGACCTCTAAAATCGCTCCAAGGGCGACTATACATATGTTCGACAATTAATCTAACTTTAATTCCCGATCGCCCTCGTTCGGCCAAAACCCTCGCAATACCGGGCAAGCGAAACTCCTGAACCGCTACATCTACCGTCGATCCCGCACTGGCGATCGCCACAGCGATCGAGTTTTCTAAATCATCTCCGGGTCTAGTTTGCTGGCGGTAAGGCTCTGTATAACTCGAAGCGATCGACTGATTGAAGTATACTTGCAACAAGGGGTCTTGAGGCAATGGAGCCAGAGTGAGAGGTAAATTCTGCACGTCTTGCTTTGTTTGTCCGCAGCCCGCCAGATTGAGCGCCACCAGCCCCGCACAACAGAAACCGAGTAAATGATAATACAATACAGCCACAAAATTTTAAAAAATATAGAGGTTATTAGCCCAACCACAGTTCAAAGCTATTGGATCGAGTAAAGTTACAACCTATTAAATTTATGCAAGGGAATAGATTTTACGTCTTGTAGAACTGCCTCGATGCCGGAAGCATCACTGGTAGGGTAGCAGCATTCAGGGGCGTGGGTCAAACCCTATACCGCTGCTTTATGGCTAAAAGAAAAAGAATTTTTCCGTGCGGTCACAAAGGATATGGTAAAGCGTGCCATCGCTGCACGCAAGAGTTGGTGGCGCAGCAGCAGTACGTTGAAGTGCTGACACAAAAACAAACCAAAAAACAAGAGAGGGAAGCATCATTTGCTAGAGATATCATCGATCTCAGAGGTCTGCCCGACCACGTAGTCACTAAAGCCCGAGCAATTATAGCAGCTTTGGGCGAAAATAAGAATTACAGAGATTTCGGCGGCAAACGCCTGCGTCACAACCGTTTGATAATCAGTATTCCTGTAACTCGCAACTACAGAATGCTTTGTGAAGATTGCGGCACTTTCTTAACTCCCCAAAAAGTTTTGTCGCACGAAGACTACAACGTCTGCAAACCAGGAAGTTAGTTATCAGTCATTAGTCATTAGTCATTAGTCATTAGTCATTAGTCCTTAGTCATTAGTTATTTAAAATCATGCAAATTTACCTAGACTATAGTGCCACAACACCCGCACGCCCCGAAGCGATTCAAGCCATGCAAAAAGCCCTGACTCAGCAGTGGGGTAATCCTTCCAGTTTGCACGAGTGGGGACAAAGGGCAGCGACAGCTTTAGAATTAGCAAGAATGCAGGTTGCTAGCTTGATTAACGCGCTACCGGAATCGATGATTTTTACCAGTGGTGGCACTGAAGCGAACAATTTGGCAATTATGGGAATTGCCCGTCTTTATACAAAGCCGCAGCATATCATTATCTCCAGCGTAGAGCATTCCGCAGTAGCAGAACCGGCGCGACAACTCGAACAGTTGGGATGGGAAGTGACGCGGCTACCGGTGGATAAATTTGGGCGCATTCACCCTTTGGATTTGCAAGAGTCGCTGCGATCGAATACAGTGTTAATTTCCATCATTTACGGACAAAGCGAAGTAGGCACGCTGCAACCAATCGAGGCATTAGGACAAATTGCTCGCGATCGCAATATCCTGTTTCATACCGATGCAGTTCAAGTTGCCGGCAAGCTGCAAGTAGACGTGCAGAAACTTCCCGTAGACTTGCTTTCCCTTTCCAGTCACAAACTTTACGGGCCGCAAGGTGCGGGGGCGCTTTACGTGCGTCCGGGAGTAGAATTAGTGCCAATGTTAGGCGGTGGTGGCCAAGAATTGAAACTGCGTTCCGGGACACAAGCGCTGCCGGCAATTGTCGGTTTTGGGGTGGCTGCAGAGTTAGCATTGCAGGAAATAGATGTGGAAACGCCGAGGTTAATTGCATTGCGCGATCGGCTTTTTGACCGATTATCCCACGTACCCAGTTTAGTACCAACGGGCGATCGATATTTCCGGCTGCCGCACCACGTCAGTTTTTGCATAGTCTCCCCTTCCTCCCGCCCTTATCAACAGAGAGATACAGGGCGAATAACAGGCAAAACACTCGTGCGGCAGCTAAATTTAGCAGGAATTGGCATTAGTTCCGGTTCTGCTTGTAGCAGCGGCCAACTAACTCCCAGTCCGATATTATTAGCAATGGGATATGACGAAATCGGGGCCGTTGGTGGAATTCGCTTGACTCTGGGGCGAGAAACCACAGAAGCTGATATTGATTGGACAGTAATTGCGATCGAGCAAATTTTGGATAGATTAATGCCCAAGGTAGCATTATCTAGTTGTTAGTAGGAAAATCTGCGGTTAAAATTCCAAAGAAACCGGGTTTTTACGATTTTTATCGACTGTAATGAAGTATCTCCCAAAAACCCGGTTTCTAGCCACCCGCGCACAATCAAAATAATCTTTCATACATCCTGTAGGGGCGGGTTCACCAACCATAATTGCCTGAAATAAACCATCTCAAAAACCCGCCCCCACCCAACCAACAATCATCATTTACATTTTGGCGATGCGAGGCAAATTTTAGGTTGACGTGGGTTATCGGTGGTGGCAGGGCGGGTTTATATAGATGGCTGGTAATTGTTATATATGGTTGGCGAACCCGCCCCTACAAAATATCGTAAAATCATGATAAAATAAATCTCGATATTATTCACAACTCCCTAACAATGGAAGAAAGCCGCGCCCAAGCCTACCTAGAACTAATTCACACCCTGCTGAATTGCCCCAACGGCGAAGAACCGCAGATATTACAAGATAACTCAGAATTGTTGGATGTCGAATTTCTGGAAACTTGCGAGTTAGTAGCAGAAAAAATGGCACAGCAAGGAGGACAAAACGGTGCTAATTTCCTGCGGCAACTGATCGGCCAGCTAGCACAATTAATCGATATCAACGATGGTGATATCTCCGCAGGTGAAAATCCCCAAGAGTATGCAAACTTTATTCTAGAATTATTGCAAGCCGAAGATGGTAGCAATAGCAATACAGCAGTAATTTACCCGATGCTAGCTGAACGAAAACATCTACTCAATCCTCGTTTTTCGGACATTTTAGAGCAAGTAGTCGAGAGGTTAGTGGGTGGGGAAAATGCAAAAACTATTGATTCACTTGTCAGTATCGTTGAAGACTTGAGCATTAATATTAGTAATTTTTCCGGTGGGAATAGAGCCGATAATATTGAAATTGCCATTGCCGCTTATCAACTTGTTTTAAATAATCGGACACCCGGAAGCGAAAAGTTTGCTCAAACTCAAAACAACTTAGCTGCTGCCTACATTACCAGAATAAAGGGTTCGCGGGCCGAAAATGTGGAAATGGCGATCGCCCTTTATGGCGCTGCTTTAACAGTATATACCCTTGAGGCTTTCCCGGAAGATTGGGCAATGGCTCAAAATAACCTAGCGGCTGCTTACGCCAACAGAATCAACGGTTCGCGGGCGGAAAATATCGATCGCGCGATCGCATTTTTTGAGGCTGCTTTAACTGTTCGTACCCCGGAACACTTTCCTGAAGATTGGGCCATGATTCAATATAATCTAGGTAATGCCTATAATGACAGAATCAACGGTTCGCGGGATGAAAATCTCGAAAAGGCGAGATCCTTTTATCAAGCAGCATTAACAGTATATACCCGTGAGGATTTCCCTGAGTATTGGGCAATGATTAAAAAGAAGCTGGCTAATGCTTAAACTGATGCAGCTTGAAAAATCTCATAAACCGGGTTTTTTCCGACATCTTCGCGCACCATCTCAGAAACCGGGTTTTTTCCGATATCTTCGCCTCCGATAAAATATCTTCGCAAAAACCCGGTTTCTCGTCACCACGCACCATCTCAGAAATCGGTTTTTTTCCGATAGCTTCGCCTCCGATTAAATATCTTCGCAAAAACCCGGTTTCTCGCCACCCAAAAACCCACCCCCAATCATGATAAAATAAATCCCGGTGTTATTGACAACTCGCCACAATGGAAGAAAACCGCGCCCAAGCCTATCTGCAATTAATTCACACCCTGCTGAATTCCCCCAACGGAGACGAACCGCAGATATTACAGGATAACTCAGAATTCCTCGATCGCGGATTTCTGGAAACTTGCGAGTTAGTAGCCTCAACCTTGGCCGAACAAGGAGGCGAGAATGGCGCTAAGTTCCTCCGACATTTAGCTAGTTACCTAGCGCCACTCATCGATATGAACGATGACGTAGATAGCAATAATTCTGCCAGTGAAAATTTCCAAGAGTATGCAAACTTTTTCCTAGAATTATTGCAAGCAGAACAAGATAGCAGCGGGGATACAGCAGTAATTTACCCGATGCTGGAAGGGCGACAACATCTCCTTAATGCCAGTTTTGCCGAGAGTTTACAGCAAGTAGCGCAGAAGTTAATAGCCGGCGAAAACTCAGAAACAATTAGCTCAATTATCGGTCTTATTGAAAATTTGAGTATTCATATTAGTGACTTTCCCAGTGGGAATAAAGCGAATAATATTGAAATTGCCATTACTGGTTATCAAATAGTTTTAAATAATCGCGAACCCGGTAGCGAAAAATGGACGCAAACTCAAAATAATCTGGCTACTGCCTACAATAACAGCAAAAAACCCGGCGGCTGAAACCGCGTCTACACAAACCAAGTCCACCTATGCGGACAAGCGAGATAATTCAGAAGTGTTGAAATCCTCGATCGAGCTTTAATATACCATCAGGATAAATACCGCTGCTATCAGTTAACCAGATATCCGTGCTATCCGTAGCTGTTCCCACAATCGCGGCTCCATTTCCTATTTTTTCCACTAATAACTGAGCATTTGCGATCGGCAAAAACAGCACTAACTCGAAATCTTCGCCGCCGTATAATGCCCAATCTAAAGCTTTTTCGGTTGATACAATTTCGCTGAAAATATCGGGAATTGGTATTTTTGTCCGATCGACTTTTGCGCCAACACCGCTAGCCCGACAAATTTGAATAATTGCATCAGCTAAACCGTCGCTGCTGTCCATTCCGGCGAGGGAAAACTCACCCGCAGAATCTAAAATTTCCCTAATAATCGGCAAAACATCCAGTCTCGGTTTAGGGCACTGGTGAGCGAGAATTAAGGAAGCCCGATCGACCTTTTCCAGATTTTGCCCGAATTCTGGATTTAACAACAATTCTAATCCCGCGCGGGAGGCTCCGTGAACACCCGTGGCGACAATCGCCCAGCCCGATCGCGCATTTGACCGACTAATGGTACGATCGCACTCAACTTGTCCGAAAGCAGTAATCGCCACAGTCACCACGGGCGATCGCACAACATCGCCACCGACGATCGGCGTATGATATTCTTGCAAGCAAGCCGTCATCCCCCGGTAAAACTCTTCAACCCACTCCACAGCCGTATCCGCCGCCACAGCGAGGGCTACAGTCACCGCCAGAGGCGTTGCTCCCATCGCAGCCAGATCCGACAAATTCGCCGCTGCGGCGCGCCATCCTGCGTAATAAGGCCCCGTAGTGCGATCGCTAAAATGCACTCCCTCCACTAACATATCTGTAGTGATAGCCAGAGATTGGTTGGGATTTGTAGGCATGACAGCGCAATCATCACCCACTATTTCGGCGGGGCAGAATTTTTGCAATATTCTTAAAAGACCTTGTTCACCGATATCTTTAACTTTCATAAATTTGAATTAGTCGATCGCACTTTCTCAATTCACCATTCCTTACCCGAACTCGGCGGCAAGCGCAACCTAGGAAACCTATAAAAAGTATCTCCTTCATCATCTACCTCTAAAACCGCCGAAAAAATCTTAACTTGCCGAGTTAAATACTGCTGAGCAACTTCAGCCTCAACCCTAGCACTAGCCGCCAGTTGAATCAGCGAAATTTGACTGTTTTGAGTTTCCAACAACTGATAAAAAGCCTCATCCAACCGCTGCTTTTGCTTGTTTTCATTCACATTTTTTACAATCAACAAGCCTGCGAATCCGCCCAAACCCATTACCAATAAAAATTGTAAAATAGCCATATTTTCGATGCAATTCCTAATTTCAATAACGAAACTATAAAAATTATCTCTTCTTCCAACCTGATTCCGGCGGGATTTGTCTGTGTAAAAGTGATTTCAATCGCCGTTACCTTTCTTTATTTAGAAAAGATTTCTATGCCTGTCACTATTGATTTTTTCAGCCCGCGCAGGCGGGCTTTGTTTGTGTAAAAGCGATTTCAATCGCCGTCACTAATTAAACTTGAGGTCGCACCAAATTTTCGATTCCTTTAACTACCTTAGCAGATACAATCTTGTCTCCCTGCTTCAGTTGCTCCAAAACTTCTTTTCCTTCAATCATGTAACCAAAAACAGCATAGCGGCCGTCCAACAGATTCAGACCAGCGGGCGTGAGTTCAGGTTCAAACAAGAAAAAGAAAAACTGAGAAGAAGCGCTATCAGGGTCAGTTTCTGTACGGGCCATAGCCACTGTACCGAAAGCAGAAAAAGGCAAAACAGGCTCGTCGCGATAGCGGCCCGCATCTTCTAGAGTAATCCCGTAAATAGGTTCTTTTTCCTCCCTGACGAGCACTTCTAGCGGTATATTCCGGTATTTGCCAGTAGCTGGGTCAATAAAACCCTCTTCCTTGCCTTCGGGGTCTCCCGTTTGCAAAACGTAGGATTCTTCCGATCGAATAAACGGCAAACCGTCATAAAAACCTCGATCGACCAAATCCACAAAATTACCAGCCGTAACCGGGGCGCTGTAGCCGTCAACCACAACAGTAATTTCCCCTTTTTCAGTTTGTACAGCCACAGTAGCGCGCCCTTTCAGTTGAGGCAGATTAGCATACTTGGCAGGCACTTCAAACGGGAACTTTGTCACCATCAACTCTTCGATTTCGCCTACCGTGCCCAGGATTGTAGGTTTCAATTCAATCACTTTTTCCCTGTCTTTAGCCTCAACAGCCTTTTCCAGTTGAGCAACTCCCTCCTTGACTCGTGCAACTAGCGCCTCAGCTTGCGGCTTTTGCGCCTCGGGAATACTGTCTAAAATGTCAGACTCCCGAAGGTTGAGAATCCTGGAAGCCTTACTGACATCGCTGCTAATGGGCCCCCAACGTTTAGATCGTATGTGGTTGCCAATGTCTTCGAGACTGATTTGCAACTCTCGTACAGTCTGATTGTCAATAGGTAAAGCGAAGCGCAGCAGCGCCCGGCCGTCCGTAATCGCATTCCCTGCAGGCATACTGCTGCTGGGACGTTTGGCATGGGAGACTGCACTGAAACTCAGTCCGAGAGTGAACAGCAGAAGCGCTAAAGCGAGGGTTTTGACCCAGCGCTTGCACGTATCGATCGAGAAATTAGGCCAATGCAACATAACTTTAACTTTTATTGCCTCTCTTATCTTCCCACAGCGCTGCCCGCCCTCTATCCCTTAAATGCCCTACACTGCTCGCGGCAGAACTTCCTTCCCTTGAGAGCTTTTTAGCTTTCCGTACAGCACTTGCTCCCTTTGAACGGTAAAATAAAATGCCAATTGCTTTTTGATGCCGTCAGCTAGACTGCAGCTTTAACCTGACCCGCTCAAAAACGGATACAATCCCCAGACTCCTGTCGTGGAGAGATCAAAATTTTAGACCAAGGTTCAATCTCCCAAATTCATCTGTGGAGTAAATCTAAAATCTAAAATCTAAAATCTAAAATCGACTGACTGTAGTTCCCCCGTGCCCCAAGGCGACGGGATTGCCCGCAAAAATTTATATGATTTCCAGTAACGACTTTCGACCAGGTGTTTCAATTGAATGGAATAACGGCGTGTGGCGGGTTATCGAATTCCTCCACGTCAAGCCAGGAAAAGGCTCGGCTTTCGTGCGGACAAAATTAAAAAACGTCCAAACCGGAAACGTAGTAGAACAAACCTTCCGGGCGGGCGAGACTATGCCTCAAGCCAACCTGGAAAAGAGTGTGATGCAGCATACCTATAAAGAGGGCGACCAGTTTGTCTTTATGGATATGGAAACTTACGAGGAAAGTCGCCTCAGTGCCAAGCAAATAGGCGATCGTGTCAAGTACCTCAGTGAAGGGATGGAAGTCAGCATCCTGCGCTGGAACGACCAAATCATGGAAGTGGAACTGCCCAACTCTGTTGTCTTGGAAGTGCTGCAAACCGATCCCGGAGTCAAAGGAGATACTGCCACTGGTGGCAGCAAACCCGCGATCGTCTCCACCGGAGCTCAGGTTATGGTGCCTTTATTTATTTCCATTGGAGAACGGATTCGGATTGATACTCGTGAAGACAAGTACCTCGGCCGAGAATAGAAACGAGGGAATAAAAGGGAGTTTTTAGTTTTTAGTTCTGAGTTATGAGTTAAAGAAGTCAAAATTCAATACTCATCACTCACAGCTTAAAAACTATCCCTTTTGCCTCCAAACTCGGTGAATTCTCCTAGCTTCGCCTGATTCTGAATTCTGAATTTTCAATTTTCAATTTTCAATTTTCAATTCTCAATTACCCTTGAATCTGCTGTGCAACTAGACTTAAACCAGCTTTGTGACCTGCTAACTGTATTAGACAAAACTGGCATTTCGGAACTGACCTTAAAAAGTGGGGATATTGAACTGACAGTACGCAAAGGCATTCTGGCAAGTTCACCAGGCACCTCTGCAGCGCTCCCGGCTGCCGTGACGACTGTCGCTCCGAGCGCGTTGACCGCTGTTGCTAGCCCCACTTTAGCCTCACCTCCTGCTGTTGACCAAAATTTAGCAGCGGATCTGGCTGCCCCTGTACCCGTCGCCCCTGTCGCCGCACCTGCTGCCGTACCTGCTTCTGTCGATACGAAATGGGTGCCAATTATCTCGCCGATGGTAGGAACGTTTTATCGCGCGGCTGCTCCTGATGAGCCTCCTTTTGTCAATGTGGGCGATCGCATCAAGGTCAGCCAGACAGTCTGTATTATCGAAGCGATGAAGCTGATGAACGAGATCGATGCTGATGAAGTCTCCGGTCAAGTGATGGAAATTTTAGTTCAAAATGGCGAACCTGTCGAATACGGTCAAGTGTTGATGCGAATTAATCCGGATTGAAGGATTACTTTATTGTTATGGACAGAATAAATGCTAATATTTCCCGATCACTTCTCTCCGGTGAGTTTGATGAAGTCATCCCAGCCTGTCCCGCAAGAGGTTGTGCAACAAGTTGCTGAGTATTTCAGTATTTTGAGCGAACCCATGCGTTTACGAATTTTGAACTTGCTTCGCGACGGCGAAAAATGCGTGCAAGAATTGGTGGAAGCTACTCAAACGAGTCAAGCCAATGTTTCTAAGCACCTAAAACTCATGCTCCAAGCTGGTATCCTCACTCGCCGGAGTGAAGGAACTTCAGCTTATTATAAGGTGCAAGACGAGTTGATTTTCGAGCTGTGTAATATGGTGTGCGATCGGCTTGCCAGCCGGATCGAACAGCAAGCCCTACACTTTCGGGCATTTAGTCTAACTACGAAGCACTGAAAATTAGTTCTCAGCCCCCAGTCAATCGATTTTAGATTTTAGATTTTAGATTTTAGATTGACTTGCGCGAGATAAATGCGGGGGCTGGAGGATTTTAGATTTTCGATTTGGGATTGATTCCACGGATAAATCCGGCGGCTTGTACCACCTTTGAAATTCGTGGTCATGAGTCATCAGCCCTGAGTCATAAGTTATCAATCCCTACTCTCTGCCTTCAGACCGATGACTAATGACTCCTAACTAATGACTCCTAACTAATGACTCATAATTACTAAAGGGGAAAATTTTTGTCAAAACTTTGGCGGGTACTCGGCTGAGCCACCTCCAAACCTTCGCCGCCTAAAAGTTCTAAAGGCTTCCCTTCCACCGAAATCCAAACCTTGGTATTCGGTTGTAAACTCGTAGCCGTATAGATAACTTGCCCTAACCGGCCAGTCATCGAATTGCTCCCTCCCCCCGCAGTAAATTCGGCCGATAAATCGACATAAACTCCGTCATTCTTAACACTCAAACCCCTGAGTTTTGTCCCATTAGGGATTTCGCTAGAAACAGTTCCATCCTTCGGCCCAGCCAACAAACTGGTAAAAGCAGCTTGTAAAGCTGCATCAGGCTTGTCAGCTTGTTTGACAGCTACTTTCGTAGGAACTCCCTCAAATTTGCCGCTCGCATCTTTAACCCAGTAGACTTGCACTGTCTGGACATCAGTCTGCGGCAAAGGCTTGGGCTGCGGTGACTTTGGCACCAGAGCGTTAGGCGTCTGAGCTGTAGGCGTCTGAACCTGCGGCGTCTGAACCTGTGGCGTCTGAACCTGTGGCACTTGTACAGGATTTGGAGGGGGCACGGGGATAACTACAGCAGGAGATTCCCCAGGAATTGGGGAAAGCGACGGAGGGGTAGTTTGAGCAGAAGGCTGCGTATCTGCGGGGGTTGGCGAACGGTTCCCGGTCCACCAGGCAATGCCCCCTCCCGCCAGTAAAGCCAACCCGCAAACACCCGCAATGACGGCTGTGGAGACGCGGCGTACTTCTTGTCCATCTTTCATAATACAAATCCTCTTTAGAAATAGAGCGCTTGGGACGGTGAGGAGCGACTCCCGATCAGCTACATTTGTCTATGGTTAGATTCTGGAATTGACACAATTGCATTGCTGCTAGCGAACACTTTATAGCAAGCCCAACATATTCTGAATCCGACTATTGGAATCCTAGACCATAATATAAGATTTCGCCCGTGGAGTATGTCACAGTATCTCGATCGGCATAGTGGCTATATTCTATAGTAATCATAAAAAATTAAAGAATAAAGGAAGAAAAATAAGTAAAAAGCAAGAAGGAAGGCAACGGAGGTAAGGGTAGTTACGGATTTAAGGGATTTAACCGATAGAAACAGGTCTAGAAAAATATTTTCCCCAAACAAAAAGCGCCCCTATTTCTAGGAGCGCTTTTTGTCAATCAAAAGCTAAAACTTAGCCATTGATAGAAGGAGCAACCAAAGCTACTGGGGTGACTTCACTAGCAGCCAAGTC
>NZ_JAUBTI010000062.1:0-41505 GCF_036702415.1 Microcoleus sp. D3_18a_C4
CGAGGGCTTGACCTCTCTTTCTACATGGTGATGATGATGACTTAATTCTCTGCAGTCTTCAGGGTTTTTTACCCTTACAGTTTTTCTAGGTGTCTATGACGCAGTGGCACCACTCCGATTCCATCCCGAACTCGGTTGTTAAACGCTGCGGTGGCGAAGATATTTGGCGGGTCACTGCCTGAGAAAATAGCTCGATGCCTGGGATTTTATTTCAAATCACTAAAGCCTCTTTCTGCAATACAGATAGGGGCTTTGTTGTTTTTGATGATTGTTTCAGTTGGTGTTTGGTTGTAAATTTAAAAATTTGCCCAAAAAAATGGTTTGATCCGCTATTGGTAGAGGCTTTGTGCGCAGTGTGCACCCTACAGACTCGATCGCACTTTTTAATTCTGACAATCACCCCGATCGAGCTTTGATGGTTTGGATTAAATAATTGTGCTACAAATGAACTATTCAACTTCGCGGCTAACCTAAAATGTTCACTCCGTCAGACAGAGTGCGGCTTATGAAGGAAATGCGGAAATCTCCAGAAGGAGACTTGCTGCCTAAATGGGAGGCGGCTTCGCAGTGGCTGTCTCGGTTTGAAGATAGCGATGATTGGTCGATCGCCCTGATGGACTGCGATCGCACTCCTTGCGTTACAATTGGTTTTGTTTTGGAGTGCGTGTGGCGATCGCACTGGGTGACATTTGATGAAGCAGACGGATATCAGCGCTTGCTGGCAGGATTTAACGAAATTCCCGAACCATTGCCCGCTGTTGGTGCTCCCAAAAGTTACTCGCGGGGGGCGTGGGTTTTTGAAGCTCAACCGCGCCATCAACGCCGCCAAACGCTTGTTGAAAGGCGAGGCGCTAGAAATGAAAAATTTCGACAAAATGCACCTGCACCGCGCGTGGATTTGTCGCTAGCTGTCGGAGAATGTACGCCGCAGCAGTTGATGGAAGCGCTGATGCTGCAAAATGGACGCTGGAATAATTTCGACCCGGAACCGATTTTAACCGATCTATATCAGAACAGAGATTTGTGGCTGAATTTTATGATGCTGCCGCTGATTGCGGAGGATGAAAATAGCGGTAGGCTTTACAGTAATTTGGGTTTATTGCTGCGAGATTTGGACGATCGCTGGCACGCTGATACGCTTTATATTTGGAGTAGGGATGATGATTGCGTTTACCCGCTGGTTGATTTTGGGAAGACTTGGATGGCGGATGATGTGCAAGTGATGGATCGCGATCGGGCATCTGTGTTTATTGGTTATGGGGGTTATGAAAATCCGCCGCCTGTTGTGGTTTACTGGTGGGATTAAATCACTTTTTTTCCCCATTACGACCCAAAAATTTAGCTGTTTTACGATCTAAAAACTTAGCCCCTGCTGATACAATCGTTTGGTCTTGTTCCTGAGAATTGACATCTTCCTGTTTGTTTACTTCTTTCAATTTACGACCCAAAAATTTAGCTCCTCTACGACCGACAAACTTAGCTCCTGCTGATAAAATGCTTTGGTCTTGTTCCTGAGAATTGTTTAGGTTTTGGAGTTCTTGTTTGTCTCTCCCAAACCTAGCAATAAATTCAAAAGCTGGCATCAAGCCTACTAGCAATATTAGCAAAACCAAAAATATCGGCATCACCAATAATCCCAGCAATAGTACAACTCCCTTACCCTTCAGACTAACCAAGATGATGGTGATAATGTTCTCCCACCAAGAACAGCCCCAGCGTCCACAAAATTCTGCCAAAATTAGTTGCATTAGATTTTTACTCCTTAAACTGTATGTCCCTAAGTTTTTTGTTTTTACCGCGCTTTGTGCTTTCCTCAAAAGAAGAGCGATCGCACTTTGGTAGAAATAGCGATCGACCTGGTAAATTTAGCTAAGTATGAATCTATTTGGCAAAGAAGGCGGTGGTGGGGGAGACTGAGAATGTCGGGGCATATAGCTCGGTTTGGGACGACAAGCTTCTATAATTTCGTTACGAAACTGGTTGACTTTATCATTTTTTGTACAAAACAGAATGAGATTACTACTACTCGTGTAAATGGCAATATAACGCTGTTTTACAACAAAAGCCAACACAATGAAGATAATACCAATGAAGAATAAGCCGAGGGTTAGAATTCCGAGTCCGAGCAGCCACCAAGTACAGCCTTCCCCTATTTCAACTGCTTTGACATTTTGAATGGGAATGACAATTTCTTTGATTTCTAACCCAAAAAATGAAGTGAAATTTCCTTGTAAGGTGTCCCCAACAATTTTAAGAGTTCCTGTACCGCTGGTTCGGACGGGAACTGCACCGACTAATTGACCGGGAATTCCGCTGATTTGGGTAACTGATTTAGACTTCATTTTTTTTGATGTTTGTTGTAATAATAATGACATTGCTCGTACAATTTTTGGTAGGGACATGGGCTTTGGCCGTGTCCTTACACCGATCGCTCTGGTGAGTTGGTATTACATGAAAGCTTGAAGTCTTTCTAGTGCTTTCTTCTGTTTAAGGAATTTGAACTTGGTTACTGTCTTTGCTTTTTAAACAGCAACTTTTTGGTAAATGTAATCAACAGCCTGTTGAACTGTTTCTATGTTCTCCGCAGCTTGATCGGGAATTTCAATGTCGAATTCCTCCTCAATGGCCATAATTAGCTCTACTGCATCGAGAGAATCGGCTCCTAAATCCTTGGCAAAATTAGCGTTTATGGTGACTTTACTTGCCTCAAATTCTAGTTGCTTGGCAACAACGGCTTTGAGTTTTTCATAAATTTGCTGCTTAACCTTATCGCTTGGGAAAGATTCTGCAACAACGGTAGCAGTAGCAGTATTATTCGTACTTTCATCAGAATCTAATTCTAATTCCTCTTCGGATTCATCCCGGACTTTGAAGTACCAAAATAGATTAGCCACAGCCAAATCAGAGGCTTTTTCCAAATTCGACGATACTAAACTTGTATGACCCCCTAGTTCCCCTTGTTCAATGATATAATCTTCATACTCTTCACGTCGCTGCCGATCGAGCATCCATTCCAGTTGAGTGCGAAGCGCGTAAAAATGAGACTTCGGCTTCAAATTTTCATAAAATAACTGTTCGTCTGGGATTGCTAAAGCTGTTGCGGCTGAGTTTTTCTCCACCTTAAAAGCAGAGTCAGGTTTACTAAAATCAGCACTTTGCAACTGTTTTAATTCACTTGGCGGTAAAGCTTTCATCCATTCAATCTGATTTTGCCAAGTCTCTAATAAAACTAAATCGCGATCGTGAATGCACGTAATTTCAGGAAAAAGAAAGTCAAGCTCTTCGTCTGAGTCACAACAGTGTATAATACCGAGGCTATCTTGACGGATTTGTTGTTGAAGTTGAGAAATACGATCGCCCGCAGCACCAAATTCATTTTGCACCTGATAAGTCGCAATAATACTTTGTTCGATCGTCCAACTGCACTCTAACCGCCGCAACTGTCCCGCCGCACAGGTTTCTGACAACAACTGCGGATTTCTGTAATCAGCTAAAGCCTCAAACAGCATCCCCCGCGCCGCATCAATTTCAGCATTGCGGCGGTTGATATCTTGCAGTTGCAAAGCCGATCGCATTCGTTGAATTGCTTGATTAAATAACCCGTAAGCCCGCACTAAGACTAGGCGATGGTTCTCAAATTTTATATCTGCAACCACTTCGGAAATTAATTGCTTAATTTCTGCGCCTTGACCTTTCAAAAGTTGTTCTAAATTGATGAAACCATTTTCTACTTTAACTTCCAGCCTTTCTACTGCTTTTTTTAGTTTCAAAGTCTGGTGCAAATTCACCGCCGACAAGGCTACCCCAGCGGCAACTCCCACACCAATGACGGCTGTTGTCGCTTGCAGCACGCCCAAACTGGTTTGGACGGCTTGAAAGCCCATGTGGTTTTGGTACATCTGCAAGCCTCCCATTGCAAGCTGCACGGGAGACACTAACGGCGATAGGGGGCTGTTGTTGACCACCGCGCCAACGGCGTGGGCCGCAAACTCTCCCGTTGCTGCATCTCTCGCCATGCCGATCGGCACTCCAGCCGATGTAAACACTTGTACGTACTTGCCAGCCTCGATCGCAGCCTGTACCGCCGGGGGAAATACAAAGTTCATCATCAATTTCTACCGTGTTACCAATCCACAGAATAACTAATATATTATGCTAGTTTAAATAAAAAAAAATTATCAATAAGCCCTGCAAATGCACACTTCGCTAATTAGTCCTCAAACAGTTGAGCTTGTTTCGCGGCTGACCGGGCAAAACCTCCGAAAAGAGGATATTACTCCGCCTGTGCTTTTCCTGGCGGGGCTGGTGACGATATTGCTGGGAGTCATTCATGCCGACGGTACGGTAAGTGCTGAGGAAACACAGCGATTGCGGACAATTTTTACGGAACTTATTCCCGCTAACAACAGTTTGCGCCAATTCGTAATGCCGATGGTTAAGAGCGTGCGGGAACAGCAAGTTTACAAGAAATTGACGGCGTTGCTGGCGCTCACATCGTGCTTTTCCGAAGAGGAAAAACTGCTGTTAATTAGTTTTGGGTATCAAATGTCGGCGGCAGATGGGACAATAGATGAACGAGAAAAACAGTATTTGACCATCATTGCCGATCGACTCGGAGTTAATGCGCGATTTTTGAGTGTTTTGGAAGCGAGTTTTAGCAATCAAGCCATCAGCGATACAGCAGCTTTAGCAGAAGTCCACTCGTTACTAGATCCAGCGCAATTTCAATCTCTCGATTCTATGTTTGTCCGTGCTGCCAGTCACATTATCGGACATTTACCAGCCAAACCGAAACACAAAACAAATCAAAAACAGTCAGTTTCGTCCTATCAGGAGTTGAAAAAGTTTCAGGAGTATAGACAACAAATGGATGCTGTTTGTGGAAAACTCGGCTTAACTCTGCAAAATGGAAGCGATCGCAACGTGCTATCTCCTACTTTAGCAGAAGAAGTAACGAAAGTATCTCAAAGATTGCAATCTCCATGTTTTCGCGTTGCTGTTGTCGGCGAATTTAGTAAAGGCAAATCAACCTTACTAAATGCTTTACTTGGTGAGGAAATCCAACCAGTGCGCGATATTCCCTGTAGTGGTAATGTGACTATTTTGAAATATGGTTCGCAGCGCCGGGTTATTTGTCGCTACAAAAATGGACGGGAGGAAGAAATTTCACCGGCACAATATCAAGAGAAAGCTTCGATTTCGGAACAAGCGGCTTATGGTTCCTATGCCGATGAAATTGCCAAGTCGGAAATTGCCGAAATCGTTTTTGAACATCCCGAATTAGAGTTGTGCTGCAATGGAGTAGAAATTATTGATTCTCCTGGATTGAACGAACAAGCCGAACGCACATTAATCACCCAACAGGTGCTCAAAACAACTGATGCCGTTATTTTCTTAACTCATGCTCAAAATGCTTTAACCGAGAAAGAGCGAGAACTGCTTTTGTACTTGAAAAAAGAACTAAATTATGGTAATAAGGAAGGCGCGAGTAATATTTTTATGGTAGTTAATTTTTTCGATTTGCTGCGGCGGGAAGAGAGTCGCCAGCAGGTACGAAAAAGGGTGGAAACAATTGTTACAAGTCAAAATTTGATTGGTGGTGAAAACCGGATTCATTTTATTTCTGCTCAATCTGCATTAGAAGCGATTTTAGCAGGCAATGAAAATGATGATTATCTAAAATCTTTTCAGGGTTTTACTGATTCGGTTGAGAAGTTTCTGACAGTTGAACGGGGGGCGATCGCACTTCAGCAATCAGCCGCCGGAATTAAGCAAATTATTAATACTGGCTGCAATGAATTGAGTCAATATAGGGAAATGCTAGAAGGAAATTTGACAGTTTCCCAAGGAGATAAGGCGAAGATTTTTGAACAAATGGCGGAAGTAAGCGGCCGCGAGGTGAAAATCAAACTTTTAGCTAATGAACTGAGGGAGGAATCAGTAGAAGAAGCTATTGAATCTTGGAATGAATGGGTGGAAGGATTGGGAGAACGCCTGATGGAAAAAAGTCATCGCTGGACTTCCGAACACGGACACATCATGAGTCAAGACAAGTTGACTAAAGATTATGCAGATCAATTTGTACGAGACATCACCGAAGAAATTGATGACTGGGGCAATCAAAAAGTACAGTCTATTTTAAAACAAAATATGGGAGTGCTAGACAGCCAAATCGGTGAAGATATTGATGCAATACGGCAAGAATTTCAACAGTTTGACCAGCAACTCAGCACTAGCCTTGTCGCTCAATTCAATAACTTAGCAACAGCAGGTAGCTTAGGCGGAATTGGCAGCAGTGGAAGCGGAATAGCTTCATCCATTGGCGAGATTGAGGATGGTGGATTTTTTGGGGGTTTAGGAATTGGTGCAGCAGTTGGTGCTGCGTTGCTATTTTTTACAGGACTTGGTTTTATAGGAGTTGTTTTGGGTGGCTTAGCCGCTGGTGCTGGTGGCGGTTTGGGCTGGAGTTTTTTAGATGGCGATGCTGTTAAAGCTCAGATTAAGGAAAAAGTTTGCGAGTTAGGGTTTGAGAAATTTGGCGAATCGGCAGAGTCTATTTTTGAGAAGGTACAACAAAGAATTATTGCAGTATTTGACGATCGCGCTGATGCGAATAGCGATGCGATGTCAAAAGCGATCTCGCTGTGGGAAAATTTATTAGAACAGCAGGAAAATCGAGATCGCCAAAATCAAGCAGAATGCGAGTCCCAAAAAGTGTGGCTGGCTGAAAAACGTCGGGAGCTCGAACAAGTACAAAATCAAATTCAAACAATCTTAAATCAAAGCGATCGCTAATTCAATGAATAATATCATGTCCAATCGATCGACCGCGATTTTCGTAGGGGCCCGTTAGCCAACAATACCAGCCAATAATTGACAATCTCAAAAACCCGCCCCGGCCGGGATATTATGGTTAATCGATCGGATTCGATCTAACGGGTAAGTCATACCCAAGGAGAGGGGCGGGTTTCCAGAATCTCGGCTTTGTGTTGCAAATTAGGGCGAACCCGCCCCTACAGGAATTACGGTTAATTGACCGGACATTATATTACTGGTGTTTTTATGCCAAAACTGGCACCGGCTGTGGCCAACGTCCCATGACTTTACCAATCACCGCCAATTCTTCCATCAACTTGTCGAACTGATCCGGTGTTAAAGATTGCGGCCCGTCAGACAAAGCTTTTTTCGGATTCGGGTGCACTTCAATCATCAGCGAATCAGTACCAGAGGCGATCGAAGCAAACGCCATCGAGGGTACAAACTGCGCCCAACCGGTGCCGTGACTGGGGTCAACCATAATCGGTAAGTGAGTCAGAGTCCGCAATACTGGTACTGCCGACAAATCTAGGGTATTGCGTGTATATTGCCTGTCATACCCGCGAATTCCGCGCTCGCACAAAATCACGTTCGGATTGCCAGAAGCCATGATATACTCAGCAGCCATCAACCATTCTTCAATGGTGGCGGAGATACCGCGCTTCAGCAAAACAGGTTTGTCTTGAGCTCCAACTTTCTTCAACAGTGAGAAATTCTGCATATTTCTCGCCCCGACTTGGATTACGTCGGCTACTTCTACGATCGCACTTAAGTCCGCCGCATCCATAACTTCTGTGATAATTCCCAAACCGCTAGCTTCCCGCGCCGCCGCTAGCAATCCCAAAGCACTCTCGCCGTGGCCTTGGAAAGCATAGGGGGAAGTTCTCGGTTTGTACGCGCCACCACGGAGAAAATGAGCTCCAGCAGCTTTGACGCGCATTGCCGTTTCCACAATCATTTCTTCGTTTTCGACCGAGCAAGGGCCTGCTACGATCGCGATCGGGTGGTGCAAGCCGATCATCACAGTTCCTAAAGGAGTAGCAACTTCTACTGTGCTGGCTTCTCCTTGGCGGTACTCCAGAGAAGCGCGTTTGTAGGGTTTTTCTACCCGCAGCACTTCTTCAATCCAGGTGCTCATTTCGCGCAGTTGCATCGGTTCGAGCTCGGCGGTGTCGCCTACCAAACCCATGACAACTTTGTAACGGCCGACGATTTTTTCTGGTATTAAACCCCAGTTAGTGCGGAGCTCTTCGTCTAGTCGATCGATCTCGGCTTCTGGAGTGCCGGCTTTCATTACTATAATCATTTTTTTTTGCCTTTTTAGTTGGGCTAGACACGAATTATGACACGGATGCACTGAGAAAAATAGATGCAATGGCGATCGAATGATATCAGGACACGGCAGTAGCCATTGGTGTCAACTTAAGCTTTTAGTCCGCCAAGTTCTCTCGCTTACCCGCCAAGTCCGCCAGGGGTTAAAACCCCTGTCTCAAAGCTAAAGTCCTCGCTATGAGGACTGAGAAGAAAACTTTTTAAATTCCTTAGTCCTCTTTAGAGGACTTTCGCTTTGAGACAGGGAATTCATTCCCTGTCGGACTATCGGACTATCGGTTTAATGTTAAGTTGTCACCAATAACCAATAACTAATAACTAATGACTAACTTTTTGGCTTGGCGGCGCGCCACGCTTCTCGCATCCGTCCAAAATTGGTATTAAATTCTTCCCACCCCAGAGTGCTTCCTGAAATTTCTTCATCCCAGGAAGCCGAGAGGACTCCGTAGCTCAATCCCAGAACGCCTAGACCAAAACAGCCCATGCTTACCAGCAATACTGCTGTGTTGGGCAGATCAAACAAGCCTTTGCTGACTACCAAATAGCTGACAAAAAATGTGCAAATTCCCAGCATTGTCGGTATGCCGCAGAATACCGCTATGCGGGATATCATGCGTTGGCTGACTACTTCGGGGATGGATTGCGACTGTTTTCCGGTTTTGTTAGCTTTGGGCTGCTTGTCGGCAGAATCCGACTCTAAGGCTAGGCTTGCTTGGGGTTCTGGGGGCTTTTTAGGCGTTTTTTTACGATTTGTTGCCGGTTCAAAGGGCAAGCGCTTGCGGGGTGGTTCGGAGGACATATTTTATCTCTAACCTGAAATCTCGAACATTTTTCAATAAGTCTTGGTGTTTGTCCAAGATTAAAGAATATTGTCGCAAATTTTGGCTTTGGTGTTTAGCCGCGAATGCCTAGACGGGCAATCAATGCTTTGTAGCGATCGACATTTTCCCTTTGGATGTATGCCAGCAGGCGCTTGCGGCGGCTGATCATCATCATCAAACCGCGCCGGGAGGCGAAGTCTTTTTGGTTGATTTTCAGGTGGGCGCTGAGTTTTGTAATGCGATCGGTCAGCATGGCGACTTGGACATCTGCTGAACCGGTATCGGTTTCATGGGTTTGGAAGTCGCCCATGATTTCTTGTTTGCGCTGTTGTGTAAGAGCCATGAATTGATTTTAGTTTTTTTTGTACGATTGTCACAATCTCCAATGATATCACAGTCGATCGACAAGGGTGCAGCGTGCGGGATGAAATTTTTGCTGCAAAAGTTCGCAGACCGAGTTTCAATCCCCTTGCGGGAAAAAGTGAATTGCGACGCCCCTGATTACCCGTGACGCTAGGATTCGGATGGCAAGTGTAAATATTGTGTAGTAATAGCGATCGCATTCTCCTGCGGAAAGGGCGATTCCCTACGGGATAGTCTCCCACACGCGGACTGCACGATCGCTAGTCGAGCTTGGGCTTGCAATCGACAAAGGATAGAGCTTCTTCATCCAGATAGCCGGAGATCGCCATTTCAATTACTGCCCAGACGGGATAGTTCATTGTTTTGGCTCGCATGGACAGTCCGGTACGAATGTGTGCGGGTAATCCTTCCAGAAAGATTTGTGCTAATTCAGGGGAGAGATGTCCGGTGATAGCAGGCTGGGTTTGCATAGAGTTAGTCCCTCGCTGGAATTCTCACGTTATAGGGTGGGTTAATAGCTTGGATGATTAGGCTTTCTAACTCTGATGATAGCTGCGTAGATCCCAGCGCTCATCGGAAGGAGAGCGAAATTCTTTAGAAAGGGCTATGCAATCCTGAAAGGGAATGAATGCAAGGCTATCCACAATGGCTTGAGCTTCTTGCTGGATGGATTCAGGCATAGCAGTGGAAAAATTGGCAGTTTTTCTATCCTACAGGGCGATCGGTCTCCGGCACGCTAGGCGAAAGCATTGTCTTTTCATCGTAGGCGAAGTCTTTTGCAGGTTTTAAGTTTCAATCCCCTTGCGGGGAAAAGAGGAAACGGCAGTGCCGTGTCCCTACAGTCGGGCGTAGGGACACGGCACTGCCGTGTCCCGATCGTTTGGGCACAGCCGGAATTGATATTAATCCCCTTGCGGGGAAAAGTGAATTGCGGCTTAGCTTTAACAAAACCACCAGCTTTACCTAGTCCTTGTTTCAATCCCCTTGCGGGGAAAAGTGAATTGCGGCCGATTTTAAAATTCGCTAGTAGTTAGCATACTTTACTGTTTCAATCCCCTTGCGGGGAAAAGTGAATTGCGGCCCAAAAAAATAATGCCGAAACGCCCTTTGGGGTGTCTGCTGTTTCAATCCCCTTGCGGGGAAAAGTGAATTGCGGCATGAGTAATAATTAACAGCCGAATCTCCTTGTCTTTTCTGATTGTTTCAATCCCCTTGCGGGGAAAAGTGAATTGCGGCGCCCGGCAGCGTCACGCTGGCCCGGTAGCGCTGCCCCGGCCGGGTTTCAATCCCCTTGCGGGGAAAAGTGAATTGCGGCATGTATCTGAACGGTGTAGATAGGTGGCAACACAGAGTTTCAATCCCCTTGCGGGGAAAAGTGAATTGCGGCATTGTAGAGACTGGGGTTAACTCAATTCTCAATATTGGTTTCAATCCCCTTGCGGGGAAAAGTGAATTGCGGCTCAACATCTTCCCGGATCTTTCTATCGCTCAAATTGCAATCGAAGTTTCAATCCCCTTGCGGGGAAAAGTGAATTGCGGCTTCTTAAGGTGCAACTGACTACCTCTGATCTAGGTCAACAAGTTTCAATCCCCTTGCGGGGAAAAGTGAATTGCGGCTTTAATAAAGCAGTAGAAGCTCCTTTTAACGTAGTTGACTCTCCTGTTTCAATCCCCTTGCGGGGAAAAGTGAATTGCGGCACACAGAAAATAAAACGATATGACTACTCAATTTCCTAAGTTTCAATCCCCTTGCGGGGAAAAGTGAATTGCGGCGCAAATATTGGAAACCGGATGGACTCATTCAGGCAAGTTTCAATCCCCTTGCGGGGAAAAGTGAATTGCGGCTTGATAAAAATTAAATATATCACTTCCATTTACATGTTTCAATCCCCTTGCGGGGAAAAGTGAATTGCGGCTTGATCAGACTCTACGATCGGTAGGTTTGACAAAGTTTCAATCCCCTTGCGGGGAAAAGTGAATTGCGGCAACCAGAAATATATGCCAACCGTCTTGAAAAACTCACTTATAGTTTCAATCCCCTTGCGGGGAAAAGTGAATTGCGGCCCGGACCGGGCGTCGAGGTCAGCCGCTAGGGTCGCAGCGTTTCAATCCCCTTGCGGGGAAAAGTGAATTGCGGCACTGGAACACTTGCGGGGGGCTGACTCTGACGGATTCTTGTTTCAATCCCCTTGCGGGGAAAAGTGAATTGCGGCTTAAACATTGAAAAGACTGACCTTTCCAGTATTGAGGTTTCAATCCCCTTGCGGGGGAAAGTGAATTGCGGCATTAAAGCTAGTATCGGCGACAATTCTCGTCGTGAGTATTTGGCTCGTCATTTTGCTTCTAACACTCATGTTTCAATCCCCTTGCGGGGAAAAGTGAATTGCGGCAATATTTTCCAGAACGATCCTTTCTTAACTACAAGTATTGTTTCAATCCCCTTGCGGGGAAAAGTGAATTGCGACTGGTCTTTCTCAAGCTTTAACTGAAGGCACTGATTTTACGGTTTCAATCCCCTTGCGGGGAAAAGTGAATTGCGGCTTCTCTAGTGCAAGACTTGTGCAATATTCAAGCAGGGTTTCAATCCCCTTGCGGGGAAAAGTGAATTGCGGCACTTGTGTTGCCCAACTACTACGAAGACCTTTTTCAGTTTCAATCCCCTTGCGGGGAAAAGTGAATTGCGGCTAAAAATTGTAACTCCTATGACTAATTGATTGTCAGCAATAGTTTCAATCCCCTTGCGGGGAAAAGTGAATTGCGGCCTGACTTCATTACAACTCAACAATGGTTATCAGACATATGAAAGTTTCAATCCCCTTGCGGGGAAAAGTGAATTGCGGCTACAACTTATTGAGGAAGTCGAGAAACAATTTCGTTTCAATCCCCTTGCGGGGAAAAGTGAATTGCGGCAGGTAGAGGTCACCATCGAGACCGACGTTGTTGGGTTTCAATCCCCTTGCGGGGAAAAGTGAATTGCGGCTTTTTATTGCGAGGCGTATCTAAGAGTCCAATGGCGTGCAGTTTCAATGGCGTCGTCCTTGTCCTTCAACCAGTGCTCATGTACCTTTTCATTTTGGATGAGCCGTTTGACACAACTTATGTTTCCACTCAATTCGGGAACTTTAAAATCGTCCTTATGTAGCTTAAACCAGTCCTCATGTAGCCCTGGTACCTCTTCATTTGGGGAGTTGTCAGCGTTAGGATCGGAAAATAATAATAAACATCGGATAGTAAGAAGCACCCCTCTAATATTTTGGGCGGGACTCCACTGGCGCTCATACTTCAAAAAGTCTAAACCGATTTTACCGAGGAAGTCTATATTAGGGTGGTAAATTTTTGTCATGAAGAGGACTTTGGGAGGAACCATAGGGTATTCCTCTGGAAGGTATAGTTGAAGTTTAAATTGGCCCCCTTCATATGGGCTGTCCTTGGGGCCGGCGATCGTCACATGGAAATATCTTGGGTTGTCCTGGTCGGGCTGGGCGTCTATGCCTACGATGGGGTTGGTCGCGAGTTTCTGGGTTTCTTTCAGGATTCTATTACTGATTGGGGTATTGCTCATTTTTTAGATAATTATTTAGTTTCACCGAGACACAGTAAGCTGTTGTGCATTTAAATTGAAGTATTGCTCATTTTTTAGATAATTATTTAGTTTCTATTCAAGTTTCAATCCTTGTGGAAGCAGTTCCCAGTAAAGGCTATGAGGTGTAACACCATCTATGCAAAGAATTTGTTCGACATTTTTTAGATAATTATTTAGTTTCTATTCAAGTTTGACAAGTAGATAAATCACAAACCGACCTAAATAAAGTAACACCATCTATGCAAAGAATTTGTTCGACATTTTTTAGATAATTATTTAGTTTCTATTCAAGTTTTTTTGGTGGATGGTGGCGTTGCCTTTTTTTGCAATTTTTTAGATAATTATTTAGTTTCTATTCAAGTTTCAATCCTTGTGGAAGCAGTGCCCAGTAAAGGCTCCAGAAGCCGTTTGCGACCGCCTCTGATGCTGAGCTCACTTAGAGCCGAAAATTGGCTGCCGAAAATCGCTGAAACCCTTACTGCACAATAGAACGGCCGCCTATACGAGAGAATCGGTGTTTCAGCCATTTAGCGAGGCGATCGCACAGCTAAATGATTGAAGCGCTAAAACACTGCTCTAATCTATTTAATTTTCTAGGTACTGGTGCTGTTTATTTAGATAGTAATTAACACGACAAGTTTGTATTGGCTTGTGTGATTTACAATCACAATTTAGCAATGGCGTAATATTAACCTAGATTTCCCTGGCTGTCAATTGTCAAAAAAAATACTTTAGACAACGATCGAAGTTGGCGCTTGAGTCACCGGCGGGCCAGAACCCCAAGTTTCTACCTGCCCGATCGCCCGCGTTGACAAAGCATAAAAACGGATGTTATCTTCATCCAAATTGACCCGTCCCCGCAGGCGAGTGCGAAACTCTTCAAACTGACGCTGAGACAGGGCACACTCAAAAACCATAGTATTGACCAGAAAACTATCGGCTCAAATAGGCGATCGCCTCACGTATCCAATCATCAGCATCACCTTTGGCGGCCAAAGTGCTGTCTTGACTGAGGGTTTGCAGCGCTTGCAACACTTCAGCCGCAGTGTATCCCATCGCCAGCAGGATCATCTCGACTTCTTCTTGAATAGCTGGGGGGACTCCGGCGGCGACTGAAGTTGTCAAACCTGCTTGCTGTCGCCATTCCGAGAGTTTGCTTTTGAGTTCCAGGGCGAGACGTTCTGCGGTTTTGGTACCCACGCCTGGGGTTTTGGCGAGGATGCGGGTGTTACCGCCGACGATCGCCTGGACTAAATCTTGCAATCCTAAAGTATCGAGAAGTGCGATCGCCAGTTGAGCACCCACACCGCTGACACTCGTCAACTGCCGAAACAAATCGCGTTCTGCCGCGCTGCCAAAACCGTACAATACGATTTGGTCTTCCTTAACTTGCTGGTGGGTAAAAATTTGGGCGACTTCGCCGGATGCTGGCAATTGACCGGTCACGCGGGGCAAAATTTGGATTTCATAGCCGATTTGATTGACTTCGAGAGTCAATATGACGCGGTTGCTGCCTTTGGCGATATCGGCTACTGTGCCTTTGAGATAGCTAATCATAGAGTTTATAATACACCGCTATTCGTTTTCGTCAAACTCGGCGATGATGTTGCGGATTTCGTTGAGGCTGATATCTGTGCGATCTGATTTTGAGTAAATGGTTAACAAAAGTACGCTGACGGGCGATTCAATCTGATAAATCATGCGATATCCTGCACTTTTTCCTTTTTGGATGTTGCTGTTTTTCACCCGGACTTTTAAGATGATATAATCTTCGCCCATTCCGGGAATGCGATCGCCAATAAAATTGCCAGCCTGTAGTTGCTCTATCACTGGCAGAGTATCTAGCCGGATTTGGCGAAATCGTTTGGATAATTCACGCAAATTTCGCTTATACTCAGGCGTTAAATCGATCTGAACGAGCTCGGATTCATTCGACATCGATGCCCTCCCACATTTGAGAAAGAGGTATTCGCTGCCCTGTTTTAGCTTCCTGCAACGCTCTTTTGAGGCTGGCTTTTATTTCTGCAACTGGAGTATCGTCGGGGTCGTCTTCATCTTCATCTGTAGGTTCGGGAAGAAGAACGATGATTCGCACGCGGCCGGGAGTTTCTGCGGTTAAAGGTCGATCGAGAATTAATTGACCTTTTTCGTCGATCGTTCCTGTGACTTCAAAGGCTTTCATTGGTTTCTCCTGGATTTTTTTAAATTAATACTATTATATAACCCTGTTCGAGTTCGATCGATTTTGTTATTCTCAACTCAAAATAAGCTGCTGTTTAACCAAAGACAAATCCGTCTTACCAAAATTCACAACTAAAGCCACATTAAAATTTTCCAAGGATTTGACAAACCACATAATTTCATTAGAAGCTTTACCTTCATAGTGATTAAACAAAATAGAAAATCGCTTTTCCAACTCTGGTTTGACTTTGCCCGAAAGCAGTACAAGTTTCAGCAGTAAACCCATTGTCCTGCTGGCGCCGAGGTTGTACACTAAATCGTAAAAAACGTAGTGGCTGGGATGTTGGGAATTTTCCACTACTAAGAAGTTGAACAACTGGTGGCAAGTACGAACTAACAATGGATTATTGAATTTCACCGAGTCATTTTCTCGCAATGTATTTTTGATTTGTTTGTACAAACGGTCATTAAATTGACGCCCCCCGTATTCTGGTTCGATCGACGATATTAAATATTCATATAAATCCACTTTAAATGAAGCGTAAGATGGAGTTTGTCGGGAATCTCTTAGGAAAAATTGAGCCGCTTCTTTGTAGCTGCGATCGCCTGCTACTTTTCCGGCAAATTCCCTCACCGCTAAGTGCAGTTCTGCATCGTTCAAAAGTGTGGGATTAGCCGCTCGCTGGACAATTCCTATTTCTGTATTTCTCGGCTCAACCATATAATTCAAATATTTAGACAAATGTGTTTCAAATTGTCGCTGTCTTTGAAATGCCAGTTTTTGGATGGTTTGTTGGTCTTCCTCAATGCTGTCCTTGCTCAGTAGAGAATAGCCGTACAAATAAGGATACCGACAGATCAATTCGCCCAAAGGAGAATCTGTATCTTGTTGCTGCTGTTCCGCCTCTTTATCTAAGGCTTTTACTAAGCGCTCTATAGTCTGGAATTCGTCACTTTTCGTAAATAATTTTATTTGTTCTTGTAAGCGCTTGACTATGTAAAATTCCATCCCGAATCGGGGAGAAGTCTGCTTAAATAAAGCTACCAACTTGGCAATCGCAAATTGGTTTTGGGAATGCAATTGCCAGCGGTTGATCGGGATGTAGCAGCAGCGGTGGAGGAGATATTTAAAGTCCTGATCCGATCGCTTGACGGAGACTATACTGTACAAAGTTGCTTCAATTGCTCGATCGGGATAGCCCATGCCGTCGATAAATAGCTTTCGGAACCGCTCGATCACCTGTGCGGGGGATTCTGTTTCCACGCAGGAGACGATGTGATCGTACAATCTCTGTTCGTTGCTGCCAATTGGAACACTGTCTGAGGGCGGGGTGAGGATGCTGCTGCCTGCATCTGTGTCTACGCTGCTGTCTGCAACTTGTGCGACAACAACTGTCGGTTTTTCCCCAAAAGTTCGATCGGGATTCAAGAACCAATAGTGTTCTTGGCTTAATTGTTTGTCCGCAGCCCAATCCAAAGCTGACTGCAAACTTTCCCCTGTCAATAACAGCGATTCATCTTCGCGGTCTGAAGCCAGCCATGCTGCTAGCGCCAAGCGGTACGGAGCCAATTTTCCCAGCTCTTTTTCCACCCAAAATTGATTAAAAACTGACTGATAAATTAGGTTGGCAACTATTAATTTACCGTGAGATTTAACAACCAGTCCTGACAGTTGCAATTCGAGTTTTTCGGGAGAGTAATCTGCTGGTACTCCCTGCGATTCCCCGGATTTTGTGGGCTGGGGCGGTTGCAAAGCTTGCTGGTACAGCGTTAACAGCCGCGTGAGGTCGCAGTGGTTATGGAAAATGCGATCGCGAATTGCTGTCAAATGTTGGGGTTCGTCTTCTTCTTCCCAATTTGTAATAATTCTGTGTTTGACCAGTTTTTCAACCTGCTTAGCTTCGGAATTTCTGCCAATGAAAGGCCCGTATTCAAGTACCAATTGGCAAACTTTTTGAGTTAGAAACGGTTGGCCGCCCGTCCAAGCTAATATTTCTTGGAGCACTTTTTGGGGGCGAAAAGCTTTCAGGGCTAATCCTTTTGCTAGCGGCAAACTTTCATGCAGTTGGAATCGACTTAAATGAATCTGCCGTCCAATATTAAAAGGGTTGCATCTTGGATCTCGGATCAATTCTGAGGGGGCTGCTACTCCCATAACAGCAAAAGTCAGGCGCTCGTATTCCGGTTGCTCTGCCCGCTTAGAGTAACAAGCCCGGATCAAAGCAAAAAAATCGCTGGTACTGAAATTTAGGCTGCTGATGCTGTCAATGTCATCTAGGAAAATTACCAGATTTTGCTGAAGTGACTTGAGCAAAACTTTTTCGATAAATATTTCCAATCGCTGCACCGGGGATAGCAGTTCGCGATCGTTCCACCACTTGATGGCATCAAACCTGTTTGTGATGTGTAAACTGCTTGCCATGCGGTACATGATTCCGCCATACCACTTTTGGGGGGAGATATCTGGGCTGCTGATGCTTCTCAAGTTGATGGCGGCAAAAACTGTACCTTCGGCTTGCAACCTTTTGGCCGTTTGCACTAGCAGGCTGGATTTTCCCATTTGCGGCGCACTCAACACGTAACAGAAGTCTCCGGCTTTGAGTCCTGCGTAGAGTTCGCTGTCGGCCGATCGCCGGACATAGGTGGGCGCACCGGCAGGCAAATATCCTCCGACTTGATATTGGTACGTTGAGTGGACTTCTGCTGTCATCTGGGAATTCATCAAGATTTTACGCCCCTCTGCTGTGCGATCGAAAGGTTCCGAATTGGAGTTATTGCCCGCTTATACGATTTTAGATTTTAGATTTTAGATTTTAGATTGGGCAATGGCTTATTCAATAAGGGTTTGGAGTTTGCCTGTTGCATTTGCATGGTTTTTTTGAATCAGCCTTACTATGGTGGGAAATTTTTGTTCCTCTTTCTCTATTGTCTACTAGCTCAGCTTTCTCCTTATCAATCTTTACCGTATCTTTGCAAGCGTTCCCCCCAAATCCTACGATCGGCCCAATTGTACTCCGCCACTTGATTTTTTACACTCGTTCACATAATTAAATGAATTTTCACTCGATCGAGTGACAAAACGCTAAAACGCCCTTTTTTTCACATTTTTTTACAATAATACTTTAAATTTCACCCGGTGGTATGATGTTGGCAGGGAAACTCATAACCACAGCGCCGTCAACCTTCTGTCTTCAGATCCGCCTGCCGAATGCCGGAGAAAAAGGCGCTCGCAATGGCTGCCAATAAAAAACCCCAGCGTTGGGCTGAGGACTGCTTGAGTGGGAGATATCGTTAATCTGCGTTTTTTTAGTTGACTTAGATTGCATGGAATTCCATGCTGCTGACTTTCCCCGAGCTTTCGCCTTCGGGGATTCCTAAGAACAAACTTTTCAGGATGCATCCACAAAAAGTTTAATTCTTAAAGGCTTTGTCAGTACCAGGCTAACCACTCACTCAACTATAAAAGTTAAGTCGGTGGCTAATTGTAGAAGATGCGCCCTGATGGCTTAACTACCCGATGGATTAGCACCCTGATGGCATAACTCCCTGATGGATCGACGCCCTGATGGCTTTCGCTCCACTACCCAAAAAAATCAGGTTGGTGGATGATCGTGGACGTTAGTAACACGTCACTTCCGGCGTTTCCGATCGCAAGCGGGTGTGCCTGTCTGAATTGATTATGGCAGGCAGATTTATCAGAAGACAAGTGGGTTATTGCATCAACCCATTTCTGATATATCGGGTTAGCCAAGAAGTGCCAATCTACGCAAATCAGGGTCATCGAACATGAAAAACAGCATCTTAGTATTAGGGGTAATTGCCTCGGCTGGCTTCGGCTTTTTCCAGGCAGGCAGCGCCAGCGCTTCGGCGCTCGCTCCACAACCTTCATCAGCCAGGAGTTTGACGGCTTGGGAGAGTCGTCCCGACTTTAACTACACTGGAACGAATGAGGATGGGGAGCAAGAAGAGGTAAAAACCGGTAAAGGCTAGGAAATAATTGGCGCTCTTGTGTGGTTCCCCCGGAGTGCGGTTGTGGTTGTGGTTGTAGTTGTGGTGGTGTTTGTTGTCGCAACGGCCTTTAATCGAGGCGGTTAAAACTAGATCCCAATATCAGTCTACCTAATCCCGTAGGGGGTCAGTTTCAGAGAACGGTGAATGGGAAAATAAACAGGTAAGGCGAGTCTGTCGGTGGAGTTTCCCCGCCTATCAACTTCCTTACCTTCTGATGTTCGGGATTTGGATCTGGCACAATCGTATTTCATCTCGTAAAAACCTAATGGAAAATACTCTCGAAACTACCCGCAGACAGCGCGTATTGACAAGAACCCAGGAACGGCGTCAGGCAACACCCAAAGAAAAACAGTTGATTCACCTGCTAGCCAATATGGCTTGCAGTTTGATTAAATACGACTACAAACACGCAGCGGGCAAGGGTACTCTCCCGCCTTCGGAAAGCAAGCGTTTAGCGGAATGGCACTACCTGCGAGTTCAGCAAATTCGCAGGATCGAACGCTCATTGGAGCCCGTAGCGACCCTTAAGCGCGTGTACTACAAGAGCATCCTCAGTCCGAGGGATCTGAAGTCTTTGAAACTTCTGTGGCTGGAGGAGGACAAAAACCGTGTCAAACGGGTCGATCCTGAGTTAGACGACATCCTCAGCGAAGCTTTGGATCGGGGAGATACTTTAAAACAGCTATTTCACTCGATCGAAGTCAAAGAACGCACCTTTTCTGCAACTCCTCGCCCAGGCGCCGTGCCGCTTTGGGTCAAAGAGTGGGAAGAGTCGGAATATGACATAAACTTTTTTCCGCCTTCCTTCTCTGCATGGGTTTCTATCGTGGACGACTAGGTTCAGGAAAAACTCTTTGACATGGCATCGATCGTAAATTTCAGATGGTAGACTTATTTGCGATTGCTGCCATTGGCGAAAAGTGTGCGGGCGTGAGGCTAAACCAGGCGGCGTTGCGCGCAGGCATCCGAGTACAGAGAAGTGAATCGGAGTCAGTACCATTGTACAATGGGGGAAAACCAGGGCTTCAGCTAATAGCTGATAGCTGATAGCTGATAGCTGATAGTTTCTCATGACTGACTCGATTTCTACTTCTCCTCTAGACTCGGCGGCCGATACAGCCGAACTCCGCTCTCAGTTGAGGTCGGGTTCGGAAAAAGCTCAACTGCAACTGCTACAACAACAAATAGCAGATTCCGGTTGGGATGTATTGATGGAATTTTTATTAGAGCGCAAGTCAGAGGCACCGACTGCGGTAATGGGTAAGGCTTACCAAATTCTTTACACTGCTAATTCTCCGAGAGCGGCGGAGTTTTTGCAAGCGAATTTTCCCACTGGGGTTGTGCCGCTGCGATCGGACTCTAACATTGATTACACTCCGCTGCAACAATTATTGGCGTTACAGGAATTTCAAGAAGCCGATCGCTTGACTTTAGACAAGCTTTGTGAATTGGCTGGTGATACAGCTTCTGTGAGAAAGTGGCTGTATTTTACCCAAGTTGAGAGTTTGCCCGTAACGGATTTGCAAACAATTAATACGCTGTGGAAAGTTCATTCCGAAGGCAAATTTGGCTTTTCGGTGCAGCGGGAAATTTGGCTCGGATCGGGCAAGAATTGGGATAAATTGTGGCCGCTAATTGGCTGGAAAAAGGGGAATAATTGGACGCGGTATCCGCAAGAGTTTATCTGGGATTTGAGCGCGCCGAGAGGGCATTTGCCGCTGTCAAATCAGTTGCGAGGAGTGCAGCCGTTTGCAGCTTTGATGGCTCATCCTGCCTGGTTGAAGTGAATGGTTTTGGGGCTTTTGGAGAATGCGGGGCGGGCTGGATGGCCTGCCCCGCTATTGTTTTTGGGGAATTGGGATTGGGATTTTTGAGGCGCAGAAATTCACAGAGATTCACAGGCGGGACGCCTGTTCCACTTTTGGCATAGAGGCCCAGGGGCGATCGTACTTCTAGAAAAGTTGGGAAATTTTGTATAATTGATATTTGATATAATGTCCGGTCGATTACCCTGATTCCTGTAGGGGCGGGTTCACCAATAATATTTGCCAAAAACGGACAATCTCACAAACCCGCCCCGGCAAATGTATTATGGGTGAGCGATCGGACATGATAGGAGTTAATTAGCGAGAGGGCTGGGAGTCATGGTAGGCATGGGAACCAAACTCACTTTAGCAGAATTTCTAGCTTTGCCCGACCCAGATATATATTGTGAGTTTGTAGATGGTGAAGCAGTTCCTAAAGTGTCTCCAAAATTTTTTCATTCCAGTTTACAGGGAGCTTTGTGTGGCCTGATTCGTGTATGGTGTAAAGGACGCGGGCGAGTGCTTCCAGAATGGGCAATTTTGTTAAAACGTCAGGATAAAGATTGGGCACCTGTTCCCGATTTAACGTACATTTCTTATGAACGTCTGCCGAAAAGTTGGCGGCGAAATGAAGCTTGTCCCGCAATTCCTGAACTGGTGATTGAGATTATATCGCCGGATCAAAGTATGAAGGAATTTGAAGAGAAGGCGAAAGATTATTTGGCGGCGGGAGTTCCGCGAGTTTGGGTGATTGAGCCAGAAGCTATTTTAATAAAAAGCTTTTTCCCCGATGGTTCTAGTCAAGTTTATACGGATAATACACCGATTGTGGATGAGTTGCTGCCGGGTTTGGAGTTGACGACTAGACAGATTTTTGAAGAGGCGGAGTTGATTGATTGATTGAGGGCGATCGTACTCTGTGCAAGATATCAGTCGTAGGGTGCGTGACCACGGGAAAACTTTAACTCGCGGCGGTGGGACTATTGACTGTCACGCACCGCACGCGGGCAAAGCATTGAATAATACACTGTCACCGAAAACGATATCACTTACACTTCTAGACGGATTTTGACTTTTGTCCCAAAAGCTTTGCTGAAGGCTGATTCAACATCGGGAAGTTTTTGAATTGCCATTAGCAAAAGTGGTGTTGACGAGACTTTAATCCGGGCTTCGCCATCATGGATAGCAATCAGTTTTCCGTGCTGTCGCATCAGTTCTTTAGCGCTGCGTGGTGATATGTGAAGCAGCACAGTTTTCCATGTCAGACCTAGCATACTTTGAATTGCTTCTTCCATTTGGCTGAGTGGATCTATTTTCTGAGGCATTAGAGGTAGTTCTAGTTGAATGGGGAAATTCAGTGATTGTCGATTATTGAGACTTGTCATAATGAAAGTTTCCTCTGTGGGTTGACTTTTTAAGCATGACAGCTAGGAATCTCATATATTGGTAGTGAGACAAATCTCATTTTTATGAGAAACGCCTAATATGGATACCAAAAGAATCAGAGAGATTTTCGATACACTACCTTCCAAGCGCCAGCAGGTACTCTTGAGAGTGTTAGCGGGTGAGAGTAAGGCAAAAATTGCCTGTGATATTTGTGATGGGAGCACAGATGCTGTACAGCAGAATTTGAGACAGCTTTATAGGTGCTTTGAGATTCAAGATGAAAGAGAACGTAAACTACCAGGGTTAATTGCTCTGTTTGCCAAGTCAATGCCTGAGTTGATAGGTGTTGGTAATTCTCAAGGGATTAACGAATCGCAGCCATCAGTCTATGATGATGAGACTTGGGTAGGTGGTGAGGAACCGAAAATCGCAAACCCAAGCACCAGTGTCGATCAATCGACCGTGCAGAGGTTGGAAGGCGGGCGGGCAATTCGGCAAGATAACTTTGTTGCACTTTATAAGGGTGTGGGGATAGATGACTCGGAAGTGCAGGTTGACAATAACCTATTGCCACAGACAAAGGCAATTCCAGAGTTTTCACAATATGACTCTTTCTGGGTAGGTGGTGAGGAAGGTCGCGAGAAGCTGGTCAAACAACTGAGCGATCGGCTTCGTGGGTCGTGTCGCTTATTACTCATCCTCGGTTTAACAGGCATAGGTAAAACTGCCCTGGCTGAAAGATTGGCAGTGGAGTTACAAGACTGGTTACAGGAAGATTGGAAGAACAGGTGGCGGATAGCAAATTTTGACAAGGGGAAAGCCACAGACTTTGTTAGTGTCGCCAAGAATTGGCTATACGAGTGGTATGGGGAAGGTTCACCAGAAGATAACAAGCCAGAACGATTGTTTGACAAGTTAGTGAAACACCTGCGCGAGAATCAGGTGCTTGTGCTGATTGATTCTCTGGAGAACCTGTTAAAGGAAAATCAAGAAGGAGGCTGGGGTGATTTCGTCGATGAGTGGTGGGAAAAATTATTTTTGACCGTATTATCAGCAGAATCTTTCCAAAGTCGGTTAATCATCACATCACAGGATCGCCCAGTTAATTTGGTAGATTTCCGTTACAAGAATTTCTGGCATCAACAAATCTTGTACGGGCTGGACGAATCGGAGCAGGTGGCATTATTCAAGACAACAGGGCTAGATATTAGTCCTGAGTTAGCGAATAGACTTCTATTGTTGAGAATTGGCAAAGCTTACAAGGGTCATCCTCTAGTTTTGCGGGTAATTAGCGGGGAAATTAAAAATGAGCCTTTTAATGGGAATGTGCAAGCCTACTGGAATGATATCTGCGACAAGATAAAAGACGTAGAAAAGGCTCTAGCAGAGGCAGAGCAAGGAAAAGTTTTGGGAGAAAAAGACGAGTGGGAGTTACATAAACTCACAAGGGAAGTGCGATATCAAGTGAACAAAAAACGTTTGCAAATTGTATTTGACCGATTGGAAAAGCAGGTCAAGGACGCTTATATATTGCTTTGTGCGGCTTCTGTGTATCGCGCTCCAGTACAAGAGGAGGGGTGGCTGATGCAGTTAGTAAACTTGGTGAAGCGTTTAGAAGCTCAAGAGTGTAGCGAAGTGCGGAAAGACAAAGCTCTAGAGGAATTGTGCAATCGCTACCTACTTGAGGAATCAGTTAATCACAATAATAAGCGGGTTTTAGGGCAACACAATTTAGTTCGCAGTGTGGCGCTAGAACACTATAAAAAGTTAGTGCAAACTTTGAAACATGAGGTTAAGTCACTATGACGATTAATGAATTAAGTTCAGGGCTATTGCTTTTTGCCAAGCTAGGAATCGATATAGATGAAGTTCCGATTGAGCAAATTGCCGGATACACCGCAGTACAATACTACCTCACGGTTGAGGACGATCCACCACCTGATGCTACCAATTTAGACAAAGTGCGGCGCTATCTGGAAGCGTTCTACCATCTCTGCGAAGTGGAAGACTGGGAAAGAGCTAGTGAAATCCTTTTTACTTCTTTAGATACACAAACAAATCAAACTTTACACAATCAACTGGGTAATTGGGGATACTATTTAGAACAAATCGAAGTTTATAACCTGATTTTACATAAGTTGACATCGCCAAGAGTTAATTCGGCTTTTTTAAATGGTCTGGGAAATGCGTATCAAGCTTTAGGAAAATATGAAATAGCGATTGAATACAATCAGCAAGCCTTGAGTATTGCACTGGAAACTCAAGACCGCCATTTAGAAGGGATAGTTTTGGCAAGTCTCGGAAATACTTATTTATCTCAAAGAAAGTTTTCCAAAACAATGAATTGCTATCAGGATAGTTTAGCTATTGCACGGCAAATCCCAGACCGTCGTATGGAAGGCGTGGCACTAACAAATTTGGGCGGTTTTTACCATATCCAGGGTAACTCTACTCAAGCAATAGAGTATTTAAAGCAAGGTTTACTCATTGCACACGAAATTTCAGATCGCCAACTTGAAGGAGCAGCATTAGGAGGTTTAGGAGTGGTTTACCGCTCTCGTAAAGAATATGCTACAGCTATGCAATGCCTACTGGAAAGCATGAATATAATGCAAGACATTCAATACAGTAAAGGTGTGGAAAAGTCTTTTATGAATGTGGGTGCATTTTACCGCCGTCTCAAAGATTATACTAATGCGGTTGAGTGTCACAATCAGCATTTATCAAAAGCAAAAGAAAGACAAGACCCATTGGGTCAGAGACAGGCACTAGCAGATTTGGGATGGATTTATTACCTACAAGGGGATTACGATCGAGCCATTAATTTTTACCAGGCAAGTTTGAGCATTGTGCGACAAATAAAAAGCGACATTGAAGGAGAGTTTTTGGTCTTGTTTGGTCTGGGAACAACTTATGTAGCTTCAAAAGATTATGTCAAAGCAATTGAGTGCTATCAGCAGGCTTTACCAATTGTGCGACAGATGGGCAACCAGGGAGAAATAGCTGTATTATTGGGTATTGCAGAAGCTTATAAGGAACTAAAAAGCTATCCTAAAGCTATAGAGTATTATCAGCTAATATTAATTCTTCTAAGTGAAGTCAATAACAGTGAAGCGGAAATCTTGGCTCTGGTTAGTGTGGGAGGTATTTACTCTGAGCAAAAAGATTACATAAAAGCAAACAATTGTTACGAGCAGATGTTGTCAGTTGCAAAACAGACTGGCGATCGCCAAATGGAAACAGTAGCATTGGCTCGTTTGGGTTCTAATCATAAAAAGCTGCAAGACAAAACCAAAGCTATTGAATTTTATAAGCAAGCTTTACCAATAGCCAAAGAATTAGGAGAACGCGGAAGAGAGATAGCAATATTGATTGATTTAGTATTTATTTATGCCGAGACAGAAAAATATAGTCAACTATGGGATGCTTTATTTCAACTTAGTTTTAAACACTGGTTAGTTATACCTTCGATAATTTTATTATCAATAATACTGATGGTAGGTGGGGCAGTCTCTGCTCTCATATCAATTATTATATTTATGGGAATTACCATCGGCGTTAGCATTATTTTTAGCATTTTACTTTGGCAAATTCTACAAATATGCTTTTCTGCCAAAAAAGCTCTATCGACTAAATCTAATTATGGCAATTATGTAGACAAAAAATCAAAATTTGAGTGAGGTTAATTTTTTTATTCGGGCGATCGCGCCCTCTCCATCGCCACAGAATTAGGCATCCCCCTAGCAAAAGAGTGTCAGGAATTAAAGAAACGATTACTGACGGAACAAACATGACTTATGATGTGTGGCTATCTACATAGAAGATGCAATAGCGATATTCCTCAAAATGACTAAGAGCGATCGCCATTCGCAGACACTTCTCAATCTACGTGCAGCAGCGAAGCGTCTGCTACACGCTACGCTAACGCTATCGCCATAAATCCAAGAGAACCGTAAATCTGATAATATAATAGTTAGGCGATCGTCAATACCACCTTGATAATTGAAAAAGTTAGCTCAAATGCCAGTTATTTCTCAGTTTTACGGTATCCTAATCAGGATGTTTTACAACGACCACGTACCACCTCATTTTCATGCTATCTACGGAGAATATGAATTAATCGTAGGTATTTCTCCTATTACTATTCTTGAAGGTAAAGCACCAAATCGTGTCAGGTCGATGATTTTGGAATGGACAGCACTTCATCAAGAAGAACTATCGGAAAACTGGAACCGTTGCCGTCAAGGTGAACAACCATCGCCAATTGCTCCCTTGGAATAAAGGAAAAATTAATATGCTGTATCAAATCAAAAAAATTACCATAGAAAACGAACATAAATTGCATATTGATTATGCAAATGGTGGTAGTATAGTTGTTGATTTTAACCCGATAATTGAGACAGGTGGTATTTTAGCCAAGCTTGCCGATGCTGAATTTTTTGCCCAAGTTTCTATTGGCGAGAATGGTCGATACATTCAATGGCCTGGAGAAATAGAATTTTGTGCCGATTCTCTCTGGTTTCAATCTCACCCAAGCGAAAATAAATTTCAGGAATTGAAGGGACAATTACTGAGCGAAAAAACATAAGCTGTGACGCATTGGTAATGCTCGTCAATAATTATCTACCATCTTTTTCAAGGGCTGTATGTCCTTGATTCTATCTGTGCTCTGATGGGTTGTCTCCCCGTCAGCCCGCTAACCTTCCCGCACCATCCATACCAAAAACCCCAAAATTTGCTCCACAGGAGGAAGTGGATAATCAATCAAGTCAATTGTCACAGTTTGCCCTTCGAGTTTGAGGAATCGCCACTGAGTGCCATTGCTTACCACACCATAAATTATGGCAATCGGCTTTTTCTTAGCCTCATTAAATTTTTGTGCTGCCACCATTTCAGCAATACATTGCCCGAATCCTGTTCTGAGGTCAGATTTTTTTGCCTCCACAATGATGACGGCCGGTGCTTCGATTTCTAGAATTTCTTCGGAACGGCTAAAGAGAAAATCACACACGCCGTTCAGTCCTATTGATTCGTCTACTGTGAAGTCTTCTCCAGAAAATAAGCTGACTCGCCGCTGTAAAATTCGTCTCGCTTCTAGCAAAACAGGGAAAATAATTCCCTCAGAACGAGCTTTTTCGCTGGCGGATGAGGCAAACGGCAGGCTTTCTTCCAAAAAGGCAGTCAGTGTTTGTGAGGGGGAAATAGGGTCAATGTTAGGCAAAAAACGAACTGCTTCTACAGTGGTTAGATTAAATGATTCCTTGACTTTACCGATTGTGGTGAAAGAACTGTAGGGCATAGGGATTAACAGTATAAATTGAATGGCTAACTATACTTAAACTCACAGAGATTCATTGAGTTGTTTTTGTCCCTCTTCAGGCTGTACTTGCTTGTGCAAACTAATTTTGTCGCCCACTTCATACCCGGAATTAAAACCGGCCTCGCTGCTGACTTGAGAATCTGTTCTCGTTCTAATTTTAACCCCTCGGCCCTCTAGATAATCGGCGATCGCCTGTTGATTTTTCTCAAACATCGATCGCACAACAATCCCTGGAGTCGCCGCCACATCCCCCGAACCCGGAATCCCCGACTCTTCCATCTCCTGTTTTTGTTCCAACAATCTTTGTCTCAACCTTGTCGCGCATCCAACCCGAAAAGCATTCAGATACGCCAACCCCCTGCCGTTTCCTTTGCGGTATTTAGCCCTTTTTTCAATCGCAGAACTCAAATACTCGTACAGATGTTTGCAAACAATCAGGTTTGTATAAGTTCCCACCAAAAACATACTGCCATTATAAGTATTTCGCATGGCAGTGCAACCGTTAGCGTCGGCAATTCCTGAAAGCAGCATCATTTTCCAAGTGACAAATTTCGATGTTGTTTCAACTGAGTCTTCGTCAATCTCTTCTTGGTGATTTGGCCCTAAATCGGCGAGGCTGAGATTGTACTGGGCTAGTAGAAGGGAAGCTTTTTCGGCTGCTGCAGTCGATTCGTTTTCATTTGATGAGGTGGCGAGGGCTAACAGCTTTTTGATTCTTTCGACAATACTTGTGTCTGCCATTTTTCAATCGGTTTTAGGGTGAGAGTAAGCGGTGGCAAGGATTTGGGTGAATTCCTATTTTATACCAATTTAATGTGAAGTTGCACATATCTCGATCCCCCGCTCATCCCCCTGATTGTTGGGGAGTAGGGGTTGACTTTGATCGGAATCTTGTCCCCCCCTTATTAAGGGGGGCTAGGGGGGATCGGATTCTACGGGGCCTCATAAAAAATTGGTATTAGTATAGCTGGGAATGTGCGAGATTTTTTGAGGAGGATTTTTTTGAACCGCAGAGGGCGCAGAGGGCGCAGAGAGAGAGAATGAAAGAAAGAAGTTTGCAACTGATGGGCGGATTGGTTACTATTCGAGGACTTCTAGGACTGATTTGGGCAGCAATTTATCTTTAAACCAGACTACTTTTGCTGGCACGTCATTTACATTCACTCCGGCTTTTTCTAAATTCAGCCGTTCGGAAATAGCTAAAATCAAGTTATCGCATTCAGACTTCTGTACTTGTGCAAATTTCTTTTGCAAATACTCCGGCCGCCAATAGCCAACTATTTCTAATAAAAACACTCGCCCGTCGGGATGCACTAACCGAAAGTCGGGAATCATCACGCTACCTGGAATGGGAATTAAATCAACTTCTCGCTCTAGTTGCCACTCGGTTTTTGTGGAATTCCATCTTTCAGCAAATGCTGCTTCTAACATACTATCATAAGGCTTGCCAGGGGGATAGTGGCTGACTAAACCGCAGTCGGAATTAAGGGTAAATTTACCTGTTTTCAAAACGCCACTAAAAGGATCTTTTGTGTGCAGTGTCGAGTGCATACTCCATTTGGTGACGTGCAGAAGTGCCGGCAGCATTTTCGCCAGGGCTAAGCCGTAGCGGGTGCTGGGTTTGAATAAGCTTGTAGGGCCGTCTATTGTCAGTGTAAAACCGTGGTCTGCATCGCCTTCAATGTAAGTCATTAATTGAAATAGTTTCAGATAGCGAAATAAGAGTTTGTATTCTCCTGGATCGTTGCGGTGGGCGGTTAATTGGACTTGACTTGCTCGGTAAAATATGCCTTGTACTTGAGAAAGATTGTATTTGTGAAGCAAGTTTTCGGGTGTTGGTGCATTAAACTCTGTGAGGATTTTGTTTTCGTTTAAATCGGCGTATAAACCTGTAGTGATTTCGTGAGGCAAAACTTCTCTGTTTAACTCTTGGCTGAGCTCAGTTGCTACTTTTTCCAGGGTTAATTGGGTGGATTGAGGGCTGGGAGTCGATCGCGCCGACAATGCAAAAACCCGCTGTCTCAACTCTGAGGGTTCTAGGGGACTGATGACTTCTAAGGTGCAGAAACCGCTTTTCAGCAGGTGCGCTAATCCCCGTTTCAGCCGATAATCCGGGCTGTCGCCTTCTAATTCTAGCAAGCGTCCGTCGAGCTCGCCTTGGGTTTTGCCGATCGACTCTTGAAAGCAGTCGATCGTTTCGGTAGCTGCTTCTAAGTTTTTAGCATCTATCTTGAGGCGGAGAGGGATGATTGATTCCCCGTTTTGGCGGTGACTTAATAAATCAGTGGGTAACATAAGCAGTGAAAAGTTTTACTCAATTTTTTGTTCAACAATCACCATAACTCCCCTAAGTTTTCCCTCTTCTGTCAAGCTTTGGGTAGTCCGAATTCGGCGATCGGAACTGACGAGATTGATGGTTTCAACAGCCCTCAGAATGCCAGTTGCTTTGTCCCATATTTGAAAAATTATCAAATTCTCTCCAACTTCTGTCGCTAGTGTCTTGTAGTTGGAAAAAACCGAGTCTGGACTTTCAATTTGCACTTGCCCTTCACCGACAACATGACCAACAAAATTTTGGGTTTCACTCTTGCCGTTAGCATAAGTTTGAACGTTAGTTTGCCTCCACTGGTTGTCAACAATTTTCTGGGTTAACACGGCTGTAAAACGCATGGTTTCCTTGCAGTCTGCATCGAGTCTTGTCCAGTCTCCCTCCCAAACTCCTGTATGTTGGGGGAAAACTTTAAAGTTAGTTATTTGTGCAGTTTCGCTCATTTTTAGGCAATGTAAATTAGTTGTTGATGATATTTTATTCCAGCTTCATCTAATTTTACTGTAGCCAAAATCATAGAAGAGGATATTACTCAAAGACCTCTAATTTAGGAGGTGCAGCCTAAAATTGCGTGTCGGTATGAGTAGGAACCTATTTCGTAGGTTGAGTTGACGATCGGAAACCGAACAGCCGTTTACTAGGTTGGGTCTCCTTTCGCGAAACCCAACCTAAATATTTTCCAACTTAACAGTTGGATTGTGAACAAGCGATCGGTACTATGGCTTGGACAGACTCACCAGACCAAAATTCTCCAAAAACCGATCGAAGGTGATGGCCACAAACCCATCCTTAGTGTTAGAACTCGGATCTTCCGATGCCCTGGCGCCCTTTCCATTGTCTGTCCCCCAGGGGTTCCGCAGTAGGAGCATCTTTTGGCCATTAGTCTCATAGGCATTGTGGATACTGTAGGCATGACCACCAACCAACACATTGTCAGATCGCTTCTCGGCATCAGGGACTGTCCCAGCCGCGACATAGCGACCCTGATTCAAGGTATCTTGAATCCGTTGAAAAGTTTGATCGCGCGTAATACTTCCTAATAGATTACCTTCGCCCTCCTCATCTGAAAACTCTATCAAAGAATATTGTGGAGCCGCTTCGGAGGGCTTCAACACAATCTCTTCGGTCCCCTTACCCGTGACCCGTTTGAGGGCAATCCCCGCTAGATCGCCATTCCCTGTCGCATCATAGCCATTGCGACCGGTCTCCTCACCCCGGAACTTGGCGTAAGCACGTTCAAAAATGGGGGCCCAGATGGGTTGCCCCGACGCTTGGCTCGGCTTGACGTCATCCGGGTTCCACTTCACCCCAAACACTAAATCTTTGTTGGTCACCACCTGGTTGTCCACGGTGACCGTCCGCGGTTGGCCTGTTACGTAGTTGTAGAACTGGAGGGTATAGTTGTTACCATCGCTCGTAATGAGATTGTTGAGCACTACACTCTGCTTGGAGGCAGCCTGGCTGGGATCTTCGATCTTGCCGAACGTGGCCGCCAGGGCTGCAAGAAAGGCGCAGTTGCCGAATTGTCCTTGGTTCAGGGCAGGGAGTTGAATCGGCAGGGCTAGACCGCCCGTTAGAGGGGCATAGACTAATTCATGAGCCGTATCTTCTTGGAGACCGGTATCAGCCCGCTGCCCCTTTTCGAGAAAGAGGGGTGGGGGCAACAGAGTGTCAGCACCCGCACTGGGTACCACGTTTGCCACCGAAGTCCCCGTCACCGTCGCATTCAGAGTATAGTCCCCCAAACCCGGAGCATCCACGCTGGAGGCAAACACCACATATTGACCCCCCTGTTCCGTGGTGAAACTCACCTGGGCATTGAAGTCTCCGTCGCTGGTGTTAATGTCATCGTTTTCAACGACCACTTCGCCCGTGAGCAGATCCACCACCGTTAGATAAGCATCGAAATCCTCCGATTCTTGAGTCACAGTCACCGTTGACCCAGCACCCAGTTCCGGCAGGAGATAGGGATCGGCATAGTTTTCCAGATCGTTGGGATCGAAGTCATCGTTTTGAGTCAAGGTGCCGGCTGTGGGGATGCCCGGGAAAAGCGGGTCATAGTGTTCAATGTCCACCCGGCTGCCCGGTTCGGAAATGGCAGCAATTTTGTAGGGCGTTGCCGCCCCTGGGGCGGTGACATTGACGTAATAGGTACCGGGGTTGATGTTATCTTCCTGGATTTCATTCGTCCCCTGGGCAAAAATCTCATCCGCATCCAACTGGTTGTTGCTATTGCGATCGCTCCAGACGGTCAAATTTAGATCCGCCTCCTGGTAATCGGTAAACAGATCCAAATACCCCGCGTTGAGCACTTCCAGGCGATAGGCATCCACTGCATCAGTGCCGCCCACATAATCGTGCAATTCCACTTCACCGTCTGGCGACAGCAGGCGTGCCGTGCTGGGTCGATCGCCCGCCCGATCGGGGGCTACAGTTCCGGCAACACCGGCCAAACTCAGGCTGTAGTTGGTGTTGCCTTCATATGCCTCCACCGATAGGAAATATTTACCCGGATCTAAGGTGACGTTCTCGATGGTTTCATTCGCAGCGCCCGATTTTGCCGAGGAAGAGATGATTTCATCTCCTCCCAATTCCCCATCGTCGTTCAAATCCTGATAGAGTGCCAGATCCGCATCTGCGCTCAAGCCACTCAAGCCAAAGTTAACAATGCTCGTTTCCGTTACCTGGAATTGGAAAAAGTCGGCATAATCTTCATCGCTCACTGCTCCCTGAAGGTTAGCTCCCCCGGGCACTGAACCCAGCGCTGTAGCTCCCGCTTCCGTATCGTCCAGTGTCGCTTTGACGGTACTGAATAAGCCTGTCAGGCGATCGGGGCTGACTCCCAGCGCCCGCGCCAAGATCGCACCAGTTGCTTTCAACCGAATGAAAGTGTCGGCTCCATTGGCTTCCAGCGTTACGTCGGCTTCAGTCAGGGCATCGCCTGCTCCATCCGTCAGAGCAATAACATCGCCCTCTTCATCGCTGAAGTCGGCGATCGTATCGGCGAGAGCCGGATTAGTTATAGCATCAGCGACATCCAAGACAAAAGCATCGGAACCATCGCCACCAATTAGACTATCAACTCCAGCACCCCCGGCTAGGAAATCGTCTCCCTCTTGACCGAGTAATGTGTCGTTGTTTTGACCGCCATAGACAACATCATTACCGCGTTCTCCCAGGAGATAATCATCTCCAGCATTGCCCAATAGCAGATCGGCTCCGCGTCCGCCTTGTAGGCTGTCGTTCCCGATTCCACCGGCGATCGAGTCCGCTCCATCGTTCCCATAAACACAATCCGGGCGATCGGAGCCGACAATGAAATCTGCTCCTGCGAGCGCTCGAATCCCAAAACCGGCCGGAACTTTGGTATCGATCGTAAAAATATCGACACCGCTGGTCAAATCAAACAAGTTATTGGATGACATGAGTATATGAACCCTTAAAGATGAATGTACGAAGACAGGAGAAATCCCACCAGCAATACCTAGGAATTAGTTAGAGCTGTGAATTAGTTATTGAGCCCAAATCCCGCTGAAATACCCCCTCGATCTCGCTTGTCTGTCCTTGACTACGTTCGAGGATAAAGTCCGGCAGACGTTGTAGTTGGCTCTTGTTAGTTTTAGGTGATAATAAAAATAAAACTTCCCGTGCTACAGCCCGGAAAGCCTGCGTGAGCGAGACGCTCACACTACCCTTTCCACCACCAATTCAGAACAGCCAATTTATTCGTCTACTTAGGAGTTGCTGACGACAATATTGATGAGCTATTGCATCTTTATTAACTCTTATTTTACACAAATATCATACCTTAGATAGATGACTAGGCAATCTGTATAATTATTTAAGGCTTGCTGAATCAGTTGGAAAAGTAAACACTGTATGGGTTCACGGGGTGACAGCCCCGTCAAACTCCTAAGCTTCCCAAAAATCAGTGTCGCAAATGGCACACTGGCGATAAACTACCCGTAAGGATTGCCAAAGCCCCGCCTCTCGTGAGTTTTAGGTGATAATAAAAATAAAACTTTCGGTGGTAAAGGCCCGAAAGCCTGCGTGAGCGAGACGCTTACACTACCGTTTCCACTACAAATCGAGAATAGCCGTATAGTTTGAGGTCAAAATTTTTCAAGAGCCTTTTTCATAAAGGGGCTAACGGAGCTGAATTTGGCATTCTAAGGCTATACACTAAGTTGGCAATATTCAATCTTTATTTTCTTCGTCATAATTTTCTCCCCATTTTGCTGGTGATTCGGCTGCTTTTTTAGTCGCCTCCCGATTAACTCCGTAAATGGGTGTCGGTTTGACAGTTTCTAATTTCTGATATTCTGGCTGCGGCGGTTCGATTTTTGTTTTTACTTGGGGTTTGTGAGGCTGCATTCCTCCTCAGCGGCGTTGGGATGTTCTTCGTCGCGAAGAACGCGAAGGGAAGAGAGAGAAAGAAAGAGAGTCTTCAGAAATAGTTTAAGCTTACTACCAGGGAATTTCATCATTGTCTTCTCCCCATTTTGCGGGTGATTCTGCTGCTTTTTTGGTTGTCTCTCGGTTGACTCCGTAAATGGGTGTCGGTTTGACAATTTCTAATTTCTGATATTCTGGCTTTGGCGGTTCTATTTGTGTTTGTGGTTGGGGTTGGTGAGGCTGCATTCCTCCTCGGCGGCGCTGGGATGTTCTTTCTTCGCTGGTGTCTTCGGTGACGACTTCGTAGAGAATTGCTAACTTATTTACATCGCTGCTTTTGCGGAGAACTCGACCCAATCGCTGAATGTATTCGCGTTCGCTGCCGGTACCTGACAATATGATAGCAATTCTAGCGTCGGGAACGTCCACTCCTTCGTTGAGGACATGGGAAGCGACGAGGGTTTTGTATTCGCCGCTGCGAAAACGATCGAGGATTTCGTGGCGTTCTTTGACTGGGGTTTGGTGGGTTATTGTGGGGATGAGAAATTCTTGGGAAATTCGGTAAACTGTGGCGTTATCTCCGGTGAAAATTAGCGTGCGCTGGGGAGAGTGTTCTGCTAGTATTTTGGCTAAAATTCGCAGTTTTCCGTCGGTACAAAGGGCGATTTCTTTGGCTTGGCGGTGGGCTAACATGGCGCGCCGTCCTAGGGGCGATCGCGCGCTTGCCATGATAAACTGTTTCCAACCATCGAGGCTAGATATTTTGATGTTAGACTGTTTTAAGAAGTCGTTGCGAATGTTGATTAATTCGGCGTAGCGAGATGCTTCTTCTTGTGACAGTTTTACCATAATTTGAACTATTTTATGGTCGGCTAAAGCATCGCCTGCCAAATCTTCGGGTCTTTTGCTAAATACTGTCGGGCCGATGAGAAAATGCAAATCACTGTGGCGGCCATCTGTGCGATCGGGTGTAGCTGTCAGTCCCAGTCGAAAAGGCGCGATCGCATATTCGGAAATTACTCGATAAAAGTCCGTTGGCAAATGGTGGCATTCGTCAAAAACCAGCAAACCGTATTTATTGCCCAAGGTTTCTGCATGAATACTTGCACTGTCGTAGGTTGCGACTAAAATTGGCGTTTTGTCCCGCGAACCTCCGCCCAACAATCCGATTTCGATGTCGGGAAAAGCTGCTTTTAAATTAGCATACCACTGGTGCATTAAATCGAGAGTTGGTACTACAATTAATGTACTGCGACCAGTGACTTGCATGGCTAATTGTGCCAGATAAGTTTTGCCGGAAGCGGTAGGGAGCACGACTACTCCTTGGCTTCCTGCTTCCTGCCAAGCTGCGAGGGCCTGTTCTTGATGTGGGTAAGGCTGCATTTCCACGCTGGGTACGAGTTCGAGTAGTTCGTATCCCCTCGCTTCGTCGGTGAAGTGAATGCACTCGGCTTGGAGGCATTCTACCAGCGGGCGGTAGTGAATTGCTCGAATGCGGTATTTTTCCACGCGATCGTCCCATGTCGCAAAGTCCACCCAGTCTCTGCCTTTGGGCGGCGGGTGCAGCAATAGAGTTCCGCGATCGAATGTTAAAGTAGGTAAACGTGGCATTGTTTTTGGAGACCTGAGTCGCTGCTGTTAAATTATAATTGACAATCCCCGCGCTGAAGCTGCGGGGATTCTTAAGACCATAATTTAAGTCTTAAAGGCGCTGAGTTAGAGTCGATTAGGGAGTTACCCCCCTAACCTCTCCTTCAGAACCGTGCGTGAGACTTTCACCTCACACGGCTCCTTGATAATTCCATCCTTGGTACGGATACGATTCAAGACCAACTATCAGGTTTTAACACTTCCTTTAGAGCGTATTGACCCGTCTGTTGCTGTCTTTGTGTCGTGGCAGTGTTTGTGTAGAAGTTGTAAGTTATCGTAGGTATCTTTTCCACCTAACGAGATTGGTTTAATATGGTCAACTTCTACAATGTCTATACTGGTAAGGTATAAACCACAGTGAGGACAAATACCCTTTTGACGCTTGATTAATGATGCAACCCTGTTGGGTGTTTCTGGGTATTCACCTCTACGCTTGCTCCAATAAATCCAGTTTCCATCAAATGGACTGGCTTCACCTTTGACTTTTGTATGCCTTACGATTGGCGTACTTGCATGGGTGAGTAATTCCACTCCGTTTTCTGTACTGAAACACCAATTACGGTCGCTTACTGTTCTCCAGTATTTCTCCTTGTTGATGTTCCCTTTTCCCCTACTTCTTGCCCAAGCTCTTATCTTTCCCCAGGTTAGGTTATCAACTTTTGAAAATATTTCTTTGCTGACAACTGTCGAGTAATAGTTTGACCATCCCCTAATTATTGGATTCAGCTTGCTTATTAAAGCAGCTTGCGGGGCAGTTTTATGGGTGTCTATTACTTCGGTAATCTTGGTTAGATGTAATTTAACCTTGGTTTTGGAGGGGGTAATTAGTGTTTTAAAACCTAGCGGATTTCCTTTTGATGTTTTAGCACTTCGATAGTTTCCTACTTTGTGTTGCTGTATATGGAATCCTAAAAACTCAAACCCAACATTTCCTTCTATTTCATTAAGGGTGTGAGTTAATTTTGTTTTACTTGGTTTCAGTTCCAATCCCATATCACTTAACCAATCTGCGATTATCTCCTGACATTTCTTGACCACGCTTAAATCCTCATGGATTATCACGAAGTCATCAGCGTAACGGATTAGGCTAAGGGCGTAACGGTTATCCCGTTTGCATCCTTTTAGTGTTTCCGCGTACTGTTTTATTCTTTCTTCCATACCATGTAAGGCAATGTTGGCAAGTAAGGGAGAGATTACCCCGCCTTGTGGAGTACCATCATTAGTAGGGAATAATTCATGTCCTACACAGTACCCTGCTTTGAGCCATGTCTTTAATTGGCGGTTTAAGGTGGGGTATGTGTGTATTTTGGAGAGTAACGCTTTATGGTCTATACGGTCAAAGCATTTGGCAATATCAGCATCTAGTACATATTTGGCTTTTTTACTAATACTGTCGAATATTGCTTCAATCGCATCGTGACAGGAACGTCCTGGTCGAAAACCATAACTGTTTGGCTCAAACTTAGCCTCCCATTCTGGTTCTAACGCTAGTTTAACTAACGCTTGCAATGCGCGGTCGTTTATCGTTGGGATGCCTAACGGTCTAGTTTCAGTAGTTCCAGGTTTAGGAATATTAACCCTACGAGTGGGTTTTGCTTTACCTGTTAACTTTAACTTGCCTACCAGGTTGATTCGTTGCTTTTGGGTTAACGATTTAACGCCATCCACTCCTGCCGTATTCTTTCCTTTGTTGTCTTGAGTTACCCTACGAACCGCAATACACTTTGCAGACCAAGACCTAATCAAGGTCTTTTGAAGTTTACGAACTGCTTTAACATCACCACGTTTACTCGCTTGATAGATTCGTTTTTGCAACTTGAAAGTAACCCTTTCTAACTTTCGCCAGTTGAGGTCTTTCCATTCCACCGTCAGATTGTTCTGCGTATTAGACATATATATTGCTACTAGGACTCTATCTTTGAAATTACCGTGTATCTGTCAGCATATCCTCAACATTACAAAGAGGCTTTTGCTTTTGATACAATCCCGCCCCTAACTATCATTCGTTAGCTACTTACTGGTTATCGACCTTTCCAGAGATAATTAGTTTGGTTACTTCGTTCCGATTGCACATTGGTTGAATCTTTAGCGTGATGCTTTCCACCGGGTTTTGTAGGCTTGTGCTTATAAGTCGGGACTTGATCCGCTTATGCCCTATCCTTGCCTTTTGGCGGGCGTGTTAATCAGGTCTTACTGTGTTTTTCAACAGGTTTATCCTTGATTTAGCCATTACACCATTTAGGGTGACGATGGTTCGGACACATCTTTGCTTGCGCTACGCATGGATTCTTGCTCGACAGTTACCGAGTTTGGCTCTCAGTAGTTCTGCCTTTTATCCCCGCTTTAACCTGACTGTTGCTACCAGTCAAACTAGGGGATATGCTTTCACCTCTGCACTTGAGGGATAGGACTTGACTCACAGAGTCTCACCTATATATGCAATCAGTTGTCACTAACCGAGTTAATCGGCTAGGCTAACCGTCCCATAAGGGTTTAAGCCCTTATTTTGGGTTAAACGAGTCGCACCAAAGCACCCCTACCGATTCCGCTTAGATCGAGTCCAAGCATTATCGCTACTTTTCTACCAATGTTCCCACAACCATTGCAATCTGCATTAATCAACCAACCTTGAGCTGTTCTGTACAAACCACGCTTAACTCGTTTGCCAGTTGGAAGCCACCCTTCGGGTTTTTCGCCGAATGTAGGTAGCGAATCATTATCAACAAACGACGCTTTGGATGAATAAGATTCTTCCGTTTCCACAAATTTCAATCCGTACTGCTCACAAAGTTGAGCAATTCTATCTTTTAATCGGCCCGTAGGGATTTGCACAAACTTTTGATTAGTTGTGTTTCCCATATTGGCAGATTTTTTTTGTCCCTTATTCCAGCCGAATACAATCGTTCCTATCCGATTTTTTAAGCTGTGGTTTATTACCTTCCTTGCTGCCTTGTTGACGGCATCTCGCATTTGGCGGTTACGTTTCTCTGTTAAGCAGGCAAGTCTTTTAGACCAGAATTCATTGGCTTTTCCCTTCATCAGAAATGCCACCCGTTTGTTGTATCCCTGATTGAGCGATTTTAAATGCCTGCCATCAACAATAAAACTTGTACCGACATTGCTCACGCAAGTTAGCCAGTTATCTACGCCGTGGTCAATCATTAAGCACTTAGTCGGGTCTATATCTGCCTGTATTTGGTTTACTTTGTAGACCAATTCTAGGTAGAAACAGCCGTTACGAGGAAGAATGCGATACTCTCGAATCGACTTAAAATCAAGATTAGAGGGTATCGGTAAAAAGAACGCATCTAAGCCGAACCACGCTTTAACCTTGCTTCCAAGGGGGAATCTCAACATTCCATCTTTGAGTTTTACCGACCTACCTGTAAATGTCACAAGTGCCCTTCCGCCTTGACGATATTTTGGTAGTTTCGGGCGTTCCGTAATTACCCCACTTTTAAAAGCTCTTAGTAATCCCATAAATGACTTAAAAGACTCTGCTACGCCCGTCAATATTTGTTGGGCAGTATCAGAGTAGAACGCTTGATAGTGTCGGTTCCGATTTTCAGTCCCCAAAACTTTGTGCAACTGAGCACGGCTTGGGATTTTACCAGTTTTAAAGTATAGCTGGCGGCCATAGTAAGTTCCGCAATTAGAAAGCTTGGCAGCTTCGGAACACAGGTATTCAAGAATAGCTTGAACATCTGAATCAGCCAGAATTACATTTTGTTGACAGCCAAACATGAGTAGTCCTCTTTGTTGTAATATAATACAGCAAAACACCGGAAAATTTTATGAAAAAATGTTGAAACTTTTTAGATTCAGGAATCTAAATTTGCAATTGTTGAAGCTCACTGCAAATCTGTAGGTAGAACTAAAACTGATGTATTTAGAGTCAATCAGGAGCCTCAAGAGTAAGGAAAAGCCGTCCTGAACGGACGGGGCTTCAGCCCTCCGCTACGCTCCGCCCAGTTTTTTGGTGACTGATAAGATGAGTATTTTGACTGCATATATATCGACTTATGGAAAATGATAAATTGGGAAAATTGCGATCGCAGTAGCTGAAAAACAAAAAATTGTTCGCCTAGCACAGCATGATTTCCCAATCTAGTATCTCCCGAGCCCCGAATTCTTGAAGAAGTCGGGGATTTAAACCGGGATTTCAAAATCTAATATCTCAAATGGTATTATGCCGATGGAATAATTGCTAGGCTAGATTCGATCGACGTATGGCTGAAATTTGAGGTTATAGATGGAAATAGGCGTCCCCAAGGAAATCAAGGATTTAGAGTTTCGAGTCGGGCTCAGTCCCACAAGTGTCCGGGCTTGTTCGGACAAAGGTCACGCAGTTTTTGTCGAAACGAATGCTGGTGCTGGGGCCGGTTTCGCCGACGAGGACTACGTTCAAGCAGGGGCTAAGATTGTCTTAAAGGCTTCCGATGTCTGGAAGCGCGAACTAATTGTTAAAGTTAAGGAACCGCTGCCTGCTGAGTATCCGCTGATTCAAAAAGAGCAGTTGCTGTTTACATATTTGCACTTGGCTGCCGAGCGCACATTAACTGAGCATTTAATTAGCAGCGGAGTCCAGGCCATCGCCTACGAAACCGTCGAACTCCCGGACAGAAAATTGCCACTGCTGACGCCGATGAGCATTATTGCAGGGCGTTTGGCCGTGCAGTTCGGAGCTCGGTTTCTGGAACGACAGCAAGGCGGCAGGGGCATACTTTTGGGTGGTGTACCGGGGGTAAGACCGGGTAAAGTTGTGATTTTGGGCGGCGGCATTGTCGGCACAGAAGCAGCCAGAATTGCTGTAGGAATGGGCGCGAGAGTGCAAATTTTAGACGTAAATGTCGATCGCTTAGCCTACTTGGAAACTCTGTTCGGTTCCAGAGTAGAATACCTCTACAGCAGTCCTTTGCAAATTGAAGCAGTTGTTCCCGATGCTGATTTGTTAATCGGTGCGGTTTTGGTCTTAGGTAAAAGAGCTCCAGTGCTGGTTTCTCGCGAATTTGTTGCGAAGATGCACCCCGGTTCTGTGATAGTTGACGTAGCCGTTGACCAAGGTGGCTGCGTGGAAACTTTGCGGGTAACTTCACACACAAATCCCACTTATGTTGAGGAAGGAGTTGTGCATTACGGCGTGCCAAATATGCCCGGTGCCGTTCCTTGGACTGCGACTCAAGCTTTGAATAACAGCACTTTGCCTTATGTTTTGCAGTTGGCAAATAACGGGATTAAAGCTTTGGAAATGAATCCGAGTTTGGCGAAGGGATTGAACGTGCAGAATCACCGATTGGTGCATCCGGCCGTGCGCGAGGTTTTCCCCGATTTGGCTGATTAGATTCCCCTTGTTTCAGCAAATCTTGTACGGTGCGTCAGATCAAAGCTTGTGGATTATTAATAACCGGACGCGATCTGACGCACCCTACTCAACTACACGGGAGCATCTCAGTTTTGCATTTACAGTGCGAGCGTCCCCGCTCGCGTATTGTACAATACGCGAGCGGGGACGC